>JAGVLI010000053.1 GCA_020054355.1 Planctomycetales bacterium
CGAGCAGGGCGGCAACCTCCGTCGGCGCTCGGCCAACCGCCCACGCATGCTCGGCGCAGATCAAGCGATCGACGGCTTCCAGCCACGCATCCCGCTTCGCTGGGGGGACCTTCACGTCGGCCAGGATGAGCTTGCGCCGCTGGGCCAGGCCGAGCGTCGTCCGGCAGGCTTGCAGAAGTTCCGGCGTCGGCTTCTCGATCTTCTCGGCCTGGTCGGCGTCCTGGACGGCTTGCGGCAGCTGGCCCAGTGCCAGGCGCGAGCGGATCAGGCCAGCCAGGACCGTGGCATCGAGTTCGGCGCGTTCCAGGTGGAAGGCGGCCTTGGCGTGGTTCGCGCGCTGCAGGTAAACCAGGCCGAGCACGCGCTGGGCCAGGGCGCTGTTCTCGAGGTCGCGCGAACGGGAGGCGAGCTCCAGGGCATCCTCCGGACGGTCCAGCCGCCAGTGATAGTCCGCCGACTTGGCCAGCAGGTTCGCGTCCCTGCCGGCGGCCAGGCTGTAGCGCCGCAAGTAGTCCAACGCCTTGGTCCGGTTGTTTTCCGCCAGCTCCAACCGGAAGAGCGCCTCCAATGTCTCGCTATTTTGCGCATCGAGTTCCAGGACTTCCTTGTAAGCCTCGATGGCGTCCAGGGGCTTCTTGAGCTGTTCGTGGATGCTCGCCTTGAACTTCAGCGCGGCGATGGTGTTGACGCTGTCCTTGTCGGTGTTCTCCGCCGCCAGGAAGTGCTTCAGCGCCTGCTCCGGCTTCTTCTGCTGCATGGCGCTCCGGGCCAGCTGATAGCTGGCCTGTGCTTGCTGCAAGGTAGTGCCGGCTTTCAGCACGCGCTGCAGGAACTTGGCCGCTTCGGCGTGCTTGCCCTGATCGACCAGGTTTTCCGCCAGCGCGGCCTGGTACTTCGTCTCCTTCGGAAAATTGCCGATCAGCTCGCGAAAGGCCGCTTCTTCTTCCTTCAGTCCATCGGCCGCTTTCACGGCCAGTTCGCCCAGCGCCGCGTTCTTCGGCACGTAGTGGCGCGCCGCGCGCAGCACGCGCCGGGCCTCTGGCGCTTGGTTGTTGTCCAGGTGAATGTCCGCGATCAAAGCGGCCAGGGCCGCGTCGCCGGGCGTCAGCTGCAACAGCGCTTCGAGCAACGGCAGTTCGGCCTGGTTCCGCGCCGGCTTGAGCGTCAGCCAGGTGCGGAAGGAACGCATCACGTCCTCGTGAAACTTGCGAAAAGCCTCGAAATCCGCAGGCTCGACGCGCACTCGGTCGATGCGGGTGTGATATTCGACCTCGACCCGGTAGGGCGCTTGCGGGTCTTCCTTGACCGTGGCCTGGAAGAAGCCCCATTTCGAGCGGACCGTGCGGTTGAAGGGCCGGTCGTCGAGCTTGAAGTAGGGCGGCACCTCGATGATGTAGCGGTGCAGCGACTCGAACGGCTGGTCCAGCTCCAGCGGCGGCTTCCGATCGTAGTCGAGGGTCACGAAGAGCAAGTTGCCCCAGACCCGGCTGTCGGTGATGTTCCCTTCGCGCTCGTCGGCGTGCTCATTGCCGCGTCCGAAATGCTCCAGCACCTCGAAGGCGATGCGGGCGGAAACCGCCTGATCCAGTTCCTTCAGCTTCGCTTCATCCAGTTGCAGAGAGCCGAGCCGGGTTTTGCTGTTGGCGTCTTGCAGCTCGGAGGTCAACTGCCGGCGGCGCTCGCCGGCCGGCACGTCCATCCAGTCGCTGCGCCGGTTCAGCGCGGCCTGGCCGTGGTAGATCGCCGTGCGTTCGCAGCGCGTCGAACCGTCGGCGCCGATGTGGATGCGCGTCGTCTGTTCGGTGCGGTTGTCGTCGGCGGTGAAGGGCGGCGTGCGCAGCAGCTTGATGGAGCTTTCATCGATGACGTAGCACAAGCGATCCCGGTCGTCGCGCGGCAAGTAATCCCAGCCGGCCAGCCGGGAGGTCGTGTCGATCCAGTGCTGCTTGCCCGCGATGGTCGCGACCAGGATGGCGTGGGTCGCCCAGGGCGACGGCACTTCCTCCAGCACCTGGCCGTCGTCGCGCACGCCCAAGCTGACGAGGGCTACGGAGATGCCCGCTTCCCTGAGCATCACTGCCAGCAGCTGGCTGGAGTCCTTGCAATCGCCGAAGCGGTTGGCCAGGATGTCGGCCGGCAGGTGCGGCGTGTAATCGTGCCGTTCGCCGACCGAAACATAGCGAATGTGCCGGCGGACCCAGTACGTCAGCGCCTTGGCCTTCTCCAGCGGTGTCGGCAGACCCTGCGTGACTTCCGCGACGATCTTGCGCAGCTCCGTCGGGCACTGCCAGCACTCCTGCCGCAGCTGGCGTTTCCAGCGGGCGACGTCCTCCCAGGAAGCGAAGGTCGAGCAAGAGACCTGCAAGCGCAGCTCCTCCTTCGACGGCAGATGCTCGTCGCGCGGCAGCATCGGCCGGTTGACCGCCCGCCAGTGATAGTTGCGGAAGTCGCCTTCCTCGCGGACCGTCGGCTCCAGCTTGCCGCCGGTCATGGCATACTTCAGCGGCTTGTCCTTCGGCAATCGGATGCGCAGCTCGTCCGTCACGATGGGATAGTCGTCCGAGCCAAAGTTGTAGCGGGTGAAAAAATGCCCCTGATATTCCGGGTTCTTGCCCCGAGTGGTCCACTTCACCTCGATGGCGTCTCCCACTTCCAGCGAAGGAAAGGAAACGATCAGCTGCTTGGAATGATCGTAGACCTGGAAGTCGGTGCCGGAATCGCGCAGCTGGACGTGGCGGGGTTCCACCGCGATGGTCCGCCCGTCAGCCTTGATGACCCGGGCTTCGTTGAGCGTCAGCTTCTCGAAAGCCGGCGTGTAATAGATGCTGCGATATTCGCCCAGGTTCTCGATGGCCTTACGGCTGTTGAGCCGGGTGATTTCGTGGATGATGGTCTCGGTGGTGCCGTCCGGTTCGATCCGGTAATTCGAGCCGGAGTAGAGGATGCAAGCCGGGGCGTCATCCAGGAAGTCGCGGGGCACCTCCTTCCAGACGGCGGCGTCGTATTTGTACGGGACTGGCTCCTGCGATGGCCCGCGCGGCACGGGCCACTCGGCCGCCTGGACCTCACCACCGAACCAGCAAAGCAGTGCCAACCACAACCAGAGCGTGCGCCGGTGCATTGCCATGAGCCAGAGCCTTTCGCGGGGAGATGTGGATCGCGCCTCCATGATCCCGACTATCATACGCTCTCCACCAGGGAAAAGACGATTCCAGGTGCGACGTTTGCACGGGATTTTGTCCGGCACCGGGGCAAGTGTCGGTGGCTCAGGTTTCCGACCGAATCGTAGGTCAGGCTTTCCAGCCTGACGCTGCCACCCTCGACCAGCGCTGCCTGGCCTGCGCGTGTCAGCGTCCGGTTGGAAACCTGACCGACGAACGCGGAGCCGGTCGAGGGTGGCAGCGTCAGGCTGGAAAGCCTGACCTACCTGGAGGTTCTCCAAGGCCAGCGTGGCGGCCGCGCGCCTTGTCAATTAGAATAACGACATGAACGCCAAGCTGGTCCCGATCCTGGATGTGCCGCGTGCCGAGCTGCTGGCCTGG
>JAGVLI010000711.1 GCA_020054355.1 Planctomycetales bacterium
AAATTGCGGATTTTCAGATTGCGGATGGCGGGTTGAAGGACCCGCCATCCGCAATTTGCATTTCTGGGCGCCGCCGGGTCTATCCCGCGGGACAAAGGATGAATGAAACGTAGGTCAGGCTTTCCAGCCTGACTGTCAGGCTGGAAAGCCTGACCTACGTCATTTCTTCCGAACGCACTTAGCGGAAGATCGAGGCAGTTCTTGCCTGAAGGGCGGCGATGGCCACGAACACCGCGCCCCTGACTGGAACTATTTCTTGCCGTCTTCGTAACCGGACTTGGGGGAAGGACGCAGCGAACTCTTGGGCGGCGTCACGCCGGCCGCGATCATCGCGCGCTGCAGCGCGGCCACGGTCTCCGGGGATGGCCTGAAGTTGAGGCCCGGCCGATGGCCCTCGGCGATCACCAAAGGAGTGAGCCCGGCTTTGTTGGCTTTGTTCCAGACCGCGATCTTGGCCCCCTGGTCGGCGAGGAATTGCACCACCTTGGGATGGTTCCGGTAGGCAGCGCCGTGCATCGCGGTTTCGCCGTGATCGTCCGCCGCGTTCAAATCCGCGCCGAGCTTGACGAGCAACTTCACGCACTCCAGCACGTCAGGCTCAGTGCCGGCGGCTTCCTCCGGAGCGCCGACGCCGACGCCGGTGGCGGCCAGCAAGGGAGTGGTGCGCTGCGAGTTCGCCAGCTGCGGATCGGCACCCAGCTTCACCAGCAGTTCCAGGAGCGCAACGTCCGCCGTGGAAGCCGCCGCCAGCAAGGGCGTCGCGCCCGGCTTGTTCAGGATGCCTCGTCCCGACAAACCCGTCTTGGATTGCAGGTTCACCTTGGCGCCGTTGGCCGCCATTTCCTTGACGAAGTCCAGGCTGGTGAGCTTGCCCGAGCCGATCGGCGGCGGGTCGCCTTCCTCGTCGTCGCCGCGGCTGGGCTTGCGGACCCAGGAAATCATGTGCAGGGCGCCGTAACCAGCGCGCTGGTCATTCGGATCGGCGCCGGCTTTCACCAGCGCGATCGCCAGCTCGAAGTGGCCGTTCTCCACGGCCATGAGCAGCGCGCCGGTTCCGGGTTTGGGGCCTCGGGAAACGCCCTTGTTGGCCGGGATCGCATCATTGATGTCAGCGCCCGCCTTCAAGAGGACGCGGATGACGTCGAGACGGCCTTCGCGGGCGGCGAACAGCAAGGGCGTAAACCCGGACGGCAACGGATTCTTGAAGTCCGCCTTCGCCGCCAGCAGGAGGGACACCACTTCCGCGTGTCCCTCGGCAGCGGCCCACATCAGGGCGGTTTGACCCTTGCGGTCCTTGACATTCACCTCGGCGCCACGCGAGAGCAGTGCCTTCACTGGTCCCGGTTTGCCCGTGCGGGCAGCGGTCATCAAGACCGTCTCACCGCCGCGCAGCGTTGTGTTGGCAGCCGCGCCGGCATCGAGCAGCAAGGCCACGATCCCGGCGCTGCCGTTCGTGCAGGCAACCGATAGAGGAGTCACGCCGTAGCGGTTGGCGGTCTTGGCGTTGGCGCCCGCTTTGAGGAGTTGCGTCGCTAGAGATACATCATCGTGATACGCGGCCCAGTGCAGGGCGGTCATGCCGTCCGCCTGGGAGGCGTTGACGTCGGCGTTTTGCTTGAGCAGGGCGGTGATTCGCGCACGATCGTTCTTTTCCGCCGCATCCGCTAACGGAGCGCTGGATTGGGCGGCTGACCCACCAGCCAGGAGGAGCAGAACCAAGCCCAGGGCGACAAATCGTTGCCTACTCATTGAGTTCAACCCAGGACCAGTGGGGTTCAACGGCTTTCCAGCCGCCAGCCGCGCAGCGAGTAATTACTGAGTTCCCGGCGCTCTTCATCGGGTTCTTCGACATCGAAGGCGTCGGGCGTGACGCGGCGGAGTAGGCGTCGTAGCCCGTGGTTCGACAGCAGCGTCAGCGTCTCACCGCCGTCTACAAACGATCCCGGTTCACCGAGCCCAACAATGCCAAGTTCGTTGCTCGGCCGATCCCAGGATTTCGTCAGCAGGTAGCGGCCGCCACGGTGGATCGTGAGCACCGCCCGTTGCATGCCTTGCCTGCCGCGCAGGATCATGATCCTGGTAAATACCGAAAACTGCCAACAATCCCGGATTAACCAGGGCAATACAGGCAGGAAGATCACGGTGCCTGGATCCAGCAGCCAAACGAGGGGAATGAACCAACCCGAATATCCTCGCACCAGGATCCAGGACGTCAGCAGGACGGGGCCGATGCACGGGATGAGCACGAGAGAAGTGCTGCGGCCACTCCGCCAGGAAGTCACCAAGGAGGCGAACAGCATGAGCAGGCTCAAGGCCGGAAAGAGCAAACCGCCGCCAAGCAGGCACTTCTCAAACGTGCTCATGGGCATCTCGCGGATTGGGCTCTAAAGCAGTTCCTGCCCGTTGTGTCAGCCAAGCCCCAGTGCAACTTTCAAACACTGGTCCGCCTTCCGCATGGATTCGTCGGACAGTTTTCCGATAACGTCTTGCAATCGATCCTCACTCATCAAGGAGACCAAGTATCCGGAAAAAAGGCTATCCTGGGCAATGCCTGCCGCCCGGCCTTCTGGCTTAGCCGCTTCAATCAGGAAGCAGGCCGGGTCGTCCTTGCCGTCCAAGTTGGTCGTAATTTGGGCAACCACGGCATGGCGCAAACGCTTGTTGTAGACATCGGATTGGATAACGACGACCGGACGCTTCTTGCCGCGCGTGCCCGAAGCGTGGGGAAATCGGGCGTTGATGACGTGCCCACGCTCAACGATCATGAGCTTCCTCTTGCGAAATCATCTCCTCCGCTTCGTCCGCGAGCAAGTTCATCTCCTCGACCGTCCACGGCCCGGCATCGAAATCCGGGTCCATGCGGAGGTAAATGTCCCTGCGGAGGAGGACGCAGGCCATGCCGCCCACGTTCAGTGTCACGGGTTCGCCTTTTGCCACTGCCGTCTGTTGTTCCGCACTCAAGATCATGTCAGCTCCTTTGAGGCCATTTTAGCCGGTGGCGTAGTCGCGGGGAAGGCGCTCTCCTCGACCTCTGCACCGGCTAAAACAGCTCTTCCACCTTCCCCTTGCTGTCGCCAAACTTGTCGAGCCGCACGCCCACCTTGTCGAGCAGCGTCAGGTGCAGGTTGGCCAACGGCGTCGGCTGGGCGAAGCGGATGTGCCGGCCGCCCTTCATCCTCCCGGCCGCGCCGCCGGCGACGAGAATCGGCAGATTGTCGTGGTCGTGCTGGTTGGGGTTGCCCATGCCGCTGCCGTACAGCAGGAGCGAATGGTCCAGCAGCGTGCCGTCGCCTTCGCGCGTGGCCTTCAATTTCGCGAGGAACTCCGCGAACAGCGAGACGTGGAAGCGATTGATCTTGGCGATTTTCTCGATCTTCTTGGCGTCGTTGCCGTGATGACTGAGGGGATGATGCGGATCGGCAACGCCGATTTCTGGATAGGTCCGGTTGCTGGTTTCGCGCGCCAGCTGGAAGGTGATGACGCGGGTGACGTCGGCCTGGAAGGCCAGGACTTGCAGGTCGAACATCAAGCGGGCATGGTCGGTATAGGAGGCGGGTACGCCCACGGGGCGCTCGACGTCCCGAACGGGGTTGGCAGCCGCGTTCGCTTCCGCGCGTTGAATGCGCCGTTCCACTTCACGGATGGTGTCCAGATACTGCTCGACCCGCACGCGATCGGCCGGCCCAAGCTCCTTGTTGAGCTGGGCAAACTCACCCATCACGGAATCGAGCAGGCTGGCCCGGCTCTTCAGGGCGGCCCGGCGTTCCGCCGCGGTCCCGCCATCGCCGAAGAGCCGCTCGAACACGATCCGCGGATGAGCTTCGCTCGGCAGCGGCGTCGTCGGCGATGACCACGAGAGACAGTTGTGGTAGACGCAGGCGTAGCCGTTGTCGCACTGGCCGGCGAGCGTCATCAGGTCCATGGACAGTTCGAGCGAGGGCAGTTGCGTTCCCCGACCGATCTGCTTCGCGGCGAGTTGATCGGCGGTGGTCGCCAAGTAGTAGTCGGCGCTCTCCGTCAGCTTGGCCCTGGCGGCGCTCAGAAAAGCCGAGTTGGAGGTCGCGTGCGTGCCAGGGTAGGCGTTCCGCAATTCGAGATTGCTGATGACCGAGACGTACTGCTTGACCGGGTCAAGCGGGGCGAGCGTGGAACTCAGCTCGTCGAGGCGGTCGCTGCCCCCCCTCACCCTACCCTCTCCCCCAACAGTGGGGGAGAGGGTAGGGTGAGGGGGCGTCCAGCGGGTCACATCGCAGCCCATCGGCATGTAGACGTAGCCGAGCCGGCGCAAACGCTCCGGTGCGGCCGGGGTCTGCGCCTGCGCGGTCATGCTCGGAATCATGGCATCCAGCAGCGGCAAGGCCAGTGCCGTGCCGGCGCCGCGGAGAAACGTCCGCCGGGACAACGCTTTCTTCGTGACGATCATTGTGACTTCCTCATGCTGGAACCGCTTGCTCTGGCCAAGTTAGGGACAACCAGGAGAAGAGAATCAAGGCGAGTGGTACTATCTCTTTCCTGTGCCTTACGAAAGGCGTGTTCGTGCCACTAATACTTCCACCCCACCGTGCGTTTCGAACGCGCAGGCTACTATGCTTCCTGGCGGAAACTGCCACTCCTCCAACGCGGCAGCATACCCCTGGGAGGGCAGCACTTTGTACTGCCCTCCTCCAAGAGGTAAGCCCTTGGTCGGGCGAATGACCGCCGTTCCCTCGTTCAAGAGAGGCATGTAAATATCCACTTGGCTAGTACAGGAAACCGTCTCCCCCGACATGAATCACCTCATTGGTTACATCATCAACGGCGACTGAGCGCCCCGTCCTCGGATGGACGTACCGTGTTGCTGAGTTACCTTGGTTCACCTTGTTGACTGCGGGAAGGCGTTGCCCATTGGTTATTGCCTCGGTGATCTGGGCGGGCGTCCAACCTCGTGCAGCCATTCTATCGGCCCACACTTGCGCTGAATGATTGCTCCCGAGTGTCCATTGCACCTGGCGTTCTTCTCCCTTCGTTATGATAGCGGCTATCAGCACGTCGTTTACAAGAGATCACGGCGATCTCCTCATTTGAAACGGTACGCTGGTCGTGAGGCCCACGATCAGCGCCGGGAAGCGGTAGTTCTGCGCCCGCGCCTCGCGGACAATTTTGCGGATTGCCGGGGCGTCGGCTTCGTTCGGCGCCCGGCCCAGGGCGAAGATAAACAACTTTTCGGTCAGAGTGCGGGCCAACAACTCCGGCCGCTGCAGCAGCGCCTTCTCCAGGCCGGCAACGCCTGTGAACTCG
>JAGVLI010000159.1 GCA_020054355.1 Planctomycetales bacterium
GATGCACGATGAACTCGCTGCCTTGGCCGAGACTGCTGCGGGCCTCGACCGTGCCGCCGTGCAGCTTCACCAGCCCGCGCACCAGGTTCAGCCCGATGCCCAGGCCGCCGTGCGAGCGCTCCAGCGCCGGAGTCACCTGCGAGAACATCTCGAAGATGTTCGGCAAATGCTCGGCGGGGATGCCAATGCCGGTATCCCGTACCGACACGAGAGCTGTGCCGCCTTGCTGTTCCACGGTCAGCCACACGCGCCCGCCCTTCTCCGTATACTTGGCCGCATTGTTGAGGAGGTTCGAGATCACCTGGGACAGCCGGGTCGGATCGGCGTCCACATGGATCGGCTCCTCCGGCAGCGCGATGGTGAGTTCGTGGGATTGTGCCTCGAGGAGCGGCCGGGCGACTTCCACGGCGCTCTGCACCACCGCCGCCAGTGAGGCGCGCTCCCGGCGGAGTTGCAGTTTCCCGCTGGTGATGCGGGAGATGTCGAGCAAGTCGTCAATCAGCCGGACCATTTGACTGACTTGCCGTTCCATCATGCCCTGCGCCTGCCGAGTGACCGCCGGATCGCCCTGGGCGCGCCGCATCAACTCCACGGCGTTGCGGATCGGCGCCAGGGGATTGCGCAGCTCGTGCGCCAGGGTTGCCAGGAACTCATTCTTGCGCTGGTCGGCGTTGCGCAGCGATTCTTCGATCCGTTTCCGTTCGTCAATATCCAGGACGACCGCCACCCAGCCGTCCGGGATGCCGGCGGCATCCAGCGTGGGAGTGTAGACGGCGCTGATCCAGCGAGGTCCGATACCCTGGAGGTGGACCTGCTCCTCGTACCGGACGACCTGGCCCGCCAGCACCTGTTGAAAGTAAAGGCGCAGCTGCTCGAAGGCGGGGGCGCCGATGATTTCGCCGATCGGACGATCGACGATCTGGTCGGCGGGCCGCCCGAGCCAGTCGGCATAGGGCTTGCTTACCCACAAATAGCGGAGGTCGCGGCTGCAGCGGGTGATGGGCACCGACATGCTGTCGGTCACGATCTGGAGTTGCTCGGCAGTCCGGCGCAGGGCTTCCTCGGCCCGCCGCCGTTCGCTGACGTCATGGAAGACCAGAATCACCCCCACGACCCGGGCGGCCGCGTCCTGGATCGGGGCCGCGCTGTCATCGATCGGGTGCTCCGTGCCGGCCCGGGCGATCAGGATCGTGTGGTTGGCCAGGCCGACGACGCCGCCTGCGGCGAGGACCTTGTCCACGGGGTTCTCGACCGGCTGCCGCGTCCGTTCGTTGACGATGCGGAAGACCGCCGGGAGCGGCTGCCCCACGGCCTCGGCGTTCGACCAACCGGTGAGCGCTTCGGCGACCGGGTTGAGCAGGGTGACTCGCCCCTCGGCATCGGTGGCGATGACGCCGTCGCCGATACTGGTCAACGTCACCCGCAGTTGCTCCCGCTGCCTGTCGATGACCTGGGCGGAGGCTTCCGCCGCCCGCCGCGCGGCCTCCTCTTCCAGCAGACGGCGGGCATTCTCCTCAGCCTGCCGCCGGACGCTGACGTCCCGCGTGACCTTGGAAAAGCCTCGCAGGTTGCCGGCCGGGTCGCGCAAGGCCGTGACGACGACGCTGGCCCAGAACCTGGTGCCATCCTTGCGGACGCGCAGTCCTTCTTCCTCGTACTTCCCTTCCGCCAGGGCGATCCCCAGCTCCCGTTCGGGTTTGCCCGCCTGCACGTCTTCCGGGGTGTAGAAGCGGGAGAAGTGCTGGCCGACGATCTCGCCGGCGCGATACTGATTGATCCGCTCGGCGCCGGGGTTCCACGACTCGACCTGGCCCTGGGGATCGAGCATGAAGATGGCATGATCCTGCGTGCCGTCCACGAGCAGCCGGAACCGTTCCTCGCTGGACCGCAGCGCCTCGACCTGCCGTTCCAATTCCGTGTTGGCCCGCTGCAGGGCCGCCTCGGCCTGCTTGCGGGCGGCGATCTCCCGCTCCAGTTCCTCCGGACTGCGCATGGCCAAGGCCTTCGGGATGACCGGCACGAGAGCGGCCACCGTTGCCCAGGAGACGAGGGCGGTCAGCAGCTTGATGCCCCCCGCCAATCGATAGTGCGGGCGCCAGAAGATGATGGCTTCCATCAGGTGGGTCGTGCCGCAGGCCAGGATGAAGGCGCCGAACAGCCAGAAGATGGACGTGAAAGGGACGTCGCGGCGGCGCAGCACGAAGCGCACCAGGATGCACGGGATGGCGAAGTACGCCGCCCAGATGCCCAGGTCGGACAGGATGTGCAGCCAGCCGTGGGCCGAGGTCCACTCGCCGCACTGCCAGCGCGGGAGAAAACCGGACGTGTCGAACCAGTGGGTCAAGAGGTCGGTCATACCCGGTCCTCGGCATTATCGGGGCTGCATCATCCGAGCCGTTCGGCAGGGTGCCTTATCCCGCTCGCTCGCACAGGACCGAAGTGGGCGGCGGATGGCTGCTCCACCGCGAATCCGGTGGGAAGCAGGACGCTTGCGTTTTCGGGAGACCTTTGGCTCGGGCAAGGTCAGCGCCCTCCCGGCGAGGCCACATAAACGCAACTATATCAAGAAGTTCGGCACACGTTTCGCCTGTTTCGTGAAACAGGCGCGGTGTGACCCAATCCGGGAAACGCGCCGTCAGGCCCGCCCGTAGAGGACGGTCATCTCGGCCAGACGGTCGAGGATTGCGCCGTGCAGCATGTCGAGCGTGAAGCGCCAGCCCCAGTTGCCCGAGGGGCGGCCGGGCATGTTCATGCGCGCCTTGGTCGGCAGATTGAGCACGTCTTGCAGCGGCGCGATCGCGTAGTCGGCCGTCGAAGCCCAGGCCAGGCGGATGAAGTCCCAGGCGATTTCCCGGCCGTCGCGCGCCAGGTAGTGGCGGACGTGGTGCTTGTCCTTTTCCTCCAGGGCGTGGAACCAGCCGCGCGTGGTGTCGTTGTCGTGCGTGCCGGTGTAGACGACGGTATTCGGGTTCAGGAAGTTGTGCGGCAAGTAGGGGTTGTCGGCTTCGCCGCCGAACGCGAATTGGAGGATGCGCATCCCGGGCAGCAGGAACTCGTCGCGCAGCGCTTCCACTTCCGGAGTGATGACGCCCAGGTCTTCCGCGATCACCGGCAATGGGCCGAATTCCTTCTTCAGAGTCTGGAAGAGGTCGTGGCCTGGCGCCTTGACCCAGCGGCCATGCTCGGCGGTCGGCATGCCGGCGGGCACTTCCCAGTACGCTTCAAAGCCGCGGAAATGGTCGATACGCACCACATCGACCTGCTCCAGCGTGGCGCGCAGCCGGGCGATCCACCAGGCGTAGCCGGCTTGGTTCATCGCTTCCCAGTTGTAGAGCGGGTTGCCCCAGAGCTGGCCGGTAGCGCTGAAATAATCGGGCGGCACGCCGGCGACGACGCGCGGCCGGCGCTGCTCGTCCACCACGAAGAGGTCGGGATTGGCCCAAAAATCGGCCGAATCGCTGGAGACGAAGATCGGCACGTCGCCGATCAGGCGGATGCCCTTCTCGTTGGCGTATTTCTTCAATTCGCGCAGCTGACGATAGAAGAGGAACTGACCGAACTGGCAGCGGCCGACGGCGTCGGACAACTCGTTTTGTGCTTGGGCGAGTGCCTCCGGACGGCGCAAGCGAACCTCGTCGGGCCATTCCAGCCAGCTGGCCCCGCCGTGAGCGCCCTTGATGGCCGTGAACAGCGCGTAATCGGTCAGCCAGCTGGCTTGCTGGCGGTTGAATTCCTCGTAAAGGGGCCGGAGGTGCGCTGCCGCCCCGCCTTGAAAGTTCTGCCAGGCGCGCGTCAGCAGCTGCACCTTGAACTGAATGACCGGCCCGTAATCGACCTGCTCGTCGGGAAAGTGAGCGCCAGCCACGTCGCTGGGCTGCAGCAGACCGTCGCGCATCAAGATTTCCGGACTGAGCAGATACGGATTGCCGGCGAAGGCGGAAAAGGTCTGGTAAGGCGAATCGCCGTAGCCCGTCGGACCGAGCGGCAGGATTTGCCACCATTTCTGCTTGGCGCGGACCAGGGAGTCCACCCAGCTGTGGGCCATCGAACCCAGGTCGCCGATGCCGTAAGGACCGGGCAGCGAGGTCGGGTGCAGCAACACTCCGGAGGATCGGGCGGGATTCGTGGTCTTGGTGGTCGTCGCGGACGTTCTGGTCACGGGTCTTCCTCGCGGCCGGCGGCGATAGGTCCGTCAAGCACTTCCTGCGAGCACACGCAGCCCATCTTATGCGGAATCAATCTCGGTGAAAGGGAGGTTTCCGCACGCTTTGTAGGTCAGGCTTTCCAGCCTGACACTCCGCGGAATGTCAGGCTGGAAAGCCTGATCTACATCAGGCTGGAAAGCCTGACCTACATCAGGAGTCCGGCAGGTTTAGCGCGTGGGCAAACGGCTGGCCCTCCAGCACTTCCTGAAAGGCCCGCGCCGTTGGCGGCAGCACGCGACGGCGGTCGGTGACGGCGTAGAGGTCGCGCGACATCTCCAGATCGTCGATGGACAGGCCGAGCAAGCGGCCGGTTTCCAGATCGTGCCGTACGGCGAAGCCCGAAAGCAGGACCACGCCCGCGCCGCGCAGCACCGCTTCCTTGATCGCTTCGTTGCTGCCCAGCTCCAGGCCGATGCGCAGCTCGTCGGGCCGGTGGCCCGCGCGGGCCAAGCCTTCTTCGAGGCAGGCGCGGGAACCGGAGCCGGTTTCGCGGATCACCAGCGGTTCCTGCTTCAGCTCGTCAATGGTGATGCTGCGTCGTTTGGCCCAGCGATGCCCTGGCGGCACGATCAGCAGCAGGTGGTCGCGCGCGA
>JAGVLI010000589.1 GCA_020054355.1 Planctomycetales bacterium
GCGCCAGCAGCACCAGCAGGACGCTCGTCACCAGGGGTGCCGTCGGCAGGGGGAACATCGCGAGTGCCAGGAGCAGGTAGGCTGCCACCGCACCAGTGAAGACCATCCGTCAACTCCTTCGCGCTGCACCCACATGTCACCGGACAGCCCAGCCGGCTTTCCTCGCTCCGATTCCAAGTACAGCCCTGCGGAGCAAGGGGTCCGAATTCCTCCCAAGCCGGCCGCTCGGCGGCCGGCGGACTGTAGCTTCGGCCGCCGAGCGGCCGGCTTGGGTAACTCACGAATCGGACCTTTTTTCCGCCGTTGGCTACTATGCTGGCTGCGGTACGGTTTCCGGCACGGATTTCGGCTCCGGCGCGGCCTTCAGGCCCACCAGGCTCAAGGCGTAGAACGCCAGGGCGAGCAATCCCAGGTACTGGAAGCCCAGCAACATGGATGAGTATTCCGCCAGGCCCCCCACCATCGCGCCCGCGATATTCGCCCCGAATGCTCGATCCGGCTCCTGGCTGCGGCGAAATTGCACGGCGAAGATCACCCCGGCGAACAAGACTGGCGCGAACACCAGCGCGCAGGAAGCCGCCACCTGGGCGATGCGGTTCATGCCGAGGAAGAAGTCGAGCGGCAGCGCCACGTTGGCCAGCAAGGTCAGCAGCAGTCCCAGGTAGTAGGGCAGCAAGTTTTCCGGCTTCACCTTCAGTACGTACAGATTGGCTGCCAGGATCATCAGCAAAATGGCGAAGAACACCACCGAGTTGACCATCCAGGTGCTGCCGAACAGCAGGGCCATGTGGACGACCGCCTTGGTTTCGATCAGCATGAAGCCGGCGCCCAGGAAGAACATCGACGCCGGCAGCGACCAGTGGCGCTCGGCGGCAGGCGCCGGGTTGGTCCCGGTCGTGCCGCGCAAGAAGATGAACAGCAGGGCCAGCGCCAGTCCACCCATGATCGCCGCCCCGCGCAGACTGTGATCGGGAATCATCGGCGTCCGCAGATAGAGGAACGGCCAGTCGTCGGTGGCCATGCCGACGGGTGCCGTGAAACCCGAAAACCGGGCTGGAAAGAACGCTGCCCAGTCCTTCGTGATGGGGCCGTCGATCTTGACCAGGAAGCCGTTTTCCGTGCGCGGCGACGGCGAGACTCCCGACGCCAGCAGATAGGTGGGGTGCTTCTGGAATGCCTGTTTCAGAGGGCCGGTGTTTCCCGCGAAGATTGCCGTGAAATCCTGCCGCATTTCATCGGTCACGGCAACCTCGCCGCGCGAGGGCAAACACATGACGAGCGGGTCGTCCTGGCCAAAGACGGCTTCGAGGGTTTCGTGAAGCCGCTTGACGATCCACGGCTGGCGAAACAGGTTATACATCACGAACAGGCCGTCCGGTTTGAGGCAGCGGCGCACGTCCTCGAACGCCTGCCGCGTGAACAGGTAGCTTTCCAGGCGGATGTTGCTGTAGCCCGATTGCAGCACCAGTGAATCCACCAGCGCGTAGACGACCAGGTCGTATTGCTGGGAGGGAGAGGAACGCAGGAAATTCCGGCCGTCGTCGAGATGCACGCGCACGCGCGGGTCATCGTAGGGCCGGTCGGGATGGTGCCGCGCGCCCAGGCGTTGGATCACTGGATCGATTTCGACGGCGTCGATGTGCGTGGCACCCCATTGCAGCGCCCGGCTGACGTCGTTGCCCGAACCGGCGCCGATGATAAGCACGTCCAGGAACGGTTTCGGTTCCTGGCCGAGCACTTGTCGGGAATCGCGCCGCAGCAGGTACGGCAGCGGGTAGGCAAATGACGGCGCCTTGCTTTGACTGGGGATCATCAGCTGGTGGCCGATCTGGTTCGTGCTGATGAACCGTTCTTCCGGGAGGTAGTCGATGCGGTAGTAGGGCGACCAGTAGTGATCCACCACCACTTTGCCCTCTCGGCTGCGGGTGCCCGAGGTCAAGGAGACGAGCACCAAGGTCAGCACCAAGGTGGCCAGCGGGACCCAGGGGACACGCGGTTGCGCCGCCCCGACCGGCCGGAGCAGCAAGTAGCCCAGGCAGACGGCGACCGGCAGGAACCACCAGAACGGCGGCAGTTCCAGCCAGGAACAGGCGGCCAGCAAGGCGATGCCCACCAGGCTGCCGCAGATATTGATCGTGTAAGCTTCGACCCGGTTCGGCAGGCGCTGCAACGCCCGGCCCAGTTCCTGACCGGGGCCGACGAAGGTCAGGGCAATCAGGAGAAAGAAGGCGGCGCCGAAGACCTCGACGGGAATCTGGGTCTTGCTGACGTCGCCGGCCATGTACTCCGTGCCGAAATAGACGAACTGCGGCGCGCTCTGGTTGCCCACGTCGATCCGGGCATCCAGCTCCAGCCAATTGCGCGACATTTCCACCGACAGAGCGGCCGCGAGCGCCAGGCCCAGCACGTAAGGGGTCGAGGCGATGTAGTTGCGTGGATGGTTCACCGCCAGGCAGCCCAGCGACATGCCGAGAAAGCAGGCCAGCAGCACGGTGTTGGTGAAGAAGGTCAGGAACAGCACGTGCGCTGGAAACCAGCGGATGCAGGCCAGCTCCAGGAAGAGGATCAGGACGCTGATGAGAAAGAGGTCCTGCCGGGCGCGCGGCGGCGCGTTGTCCGCTGGGTGGTCGCTGCGATCACTGCTCATCGATCGGTCTCCAAAAATTCCCGTGGTTGCGCTTCGGCGGCTGGCCGGGCGGCTGGCCGCCGGGCCAACCAGCCTCGTTGTTTCAACTGGTCGAGCAGCACCGCGCCCAGGATCACCAGGCCCAGGACCACCTTTTGCATGTTGCTCCGCACGCCGGTCAGGTTCATGCCATTGCTGTACCAGGCACAGAGCAGCAGCAGGACGAACACCATGCCGCAGTCGGTCGTGAAGCGGGACAGCAGCGCCGTGGAGGACCGTGGGACAACCCCGGTTCATTGGTCTTCGGGAGAGCCAATTATAGTGAATTTGACGGTCGGAGACTGCCCGAACAGGTA
>JAGVLI010000756.1 GCA_020054355.1 Planctomycetales bacterium
CCCCCGCCGTGGACCTGAAGCTGCTCCGCGCCCAGCTTCAGCAGGTTCGGCCGGACGCTGCCCAGCTGCCAGTGGACCACCGCCTGGTCGAAGGCGATGCCGCCGCGGAAATTCTGCGCCTGGCGGCGGAAACGCACTGCGACCTGATCGTGATGGGCACGCATGGCCGGACGTGGCTGAGCCGAATGCTGATGGGCAGCGTCGCCGAGCAGGTGGTGCGCAAGGCCCCCTGTCCCGTATTGACGGTGAAGACCCAGCAGCACGTGCAACCCTCAACTCCGGAGACAGCCCCGGCAACCGCCGGCCGAGTTGTGGCAGCCGCCAAGTAACACTGAAACGCCTGGAACTGGAAGTACTGGAAAGTGCCCACATCGTTGGAGCACTGCTGGCCCGCGTTGAACGAGAGTATGGGGACCGGCTCCCACCGATGAGGCGAGCTCCGCTCCGGAAGTTGCCGAAGACGAACGAAGGAGCCTGGCCATGTTCCGCGATCAGGAAGATGCCGCCCGCCGACTGGCGGCGCAGCTGAAGGGTCGGCCGCTGTACCAGCCGCTGGTGCTCGCCATCCCCCGCGGTGGTGCGGTCACTGGAGCCGTGCTCGCCCAAGAACTGGGCGCGGACCTCGATGTGGTCCTGTCGCGGAAGCTGCGCGCCCCCGGACAACCGGAGGTGGCGATCGGGGCCATTGCCGAGGATGGGCAAGTTTACCTCAATCCCCAAGCCGAGGCGGTCTTCGACCTGCTCGAAGACTACCTGATCGAGGAGCGCCGCCAGCAGCTCGCCGAGATTGCCCGGCGCCGGAAACTCTTCCGCGCCGTCCGGCCCCAGGCGCCAATCGCGGGCCGCTCCGTAATTGTCACCGACGACGGCATCGCCACCGGCTCGACGATGTTCGCGGCCCTCCAGGCGGTCAAGGCGCAGCAGCCGCGCGAACTGCTCGTCGCCGTGCCGGTCGCTTCACCGGATCGGCTTGAAGAAATTCGGCGCTGGTGCGACGATGTGGTCTGCCTGCTTGCCCCGGAAGAGTTCCAGGCGGTCGGCCAGTTCTACGCCGATTTCACGCAGGTCGAGGACGATGAAGTCGTCGAGTTGCTCCGCGCCTTTGCGGCGCCTGCCCGAGCGCCAACAGCCAGCAAGGCGAGGTAACGCCATGCAGCTTCCCCCGCGGATTTCCTTCCGCCCCAGGGATCATTCCGAGGTGCTCGCAGCGCTCGTCCAGGAGAACGCGGTGGGGTTGGGCAAGTTCGCCGGACACATCGTGAGCCGCCGCGTCGTCGCGCAGCCGGCCGGCAAGCATCACCAGCACGGCAACCTCTGCGAGGTGCGAATCGACCTTCGCACCGTCCCCGGAGTACACAAGGCCGTCCAAGGGAACCCGCCGCGGTACGGAGTCGAGGACGGGGTCTGGTTCCTCGCCATCCATTGCTTCACGAAGTACATCGAGGCGGCGTTCTTCCGCGGCGCGCCGTTGCATCCGGTCCCCTCCGGCGAGTCCAAGCATAAGGACGTGCGCTACCTCGACGTCCACGAGGACGACCAACTCGACGAAGCTCAATTCGCCGCATGGGTGCAGCAAGCCAGCCAATTGCCCGGCGAACGTATGTGAGCGGCCGGTGCGCGGCGCGAGCGGTCGCCAAGCCATCAGTCCGCAAACGCTGATTCGAGCGCTTGCGAGGTCGGCTCTCGGAAGCGGCCGAAGAGCGCGTGAGGGGCGTCGTGTAGTCGGCCCGATGATCTGCTCTCCGAGGCCCTGATTCGGAGAGTGCCCCAGTGGCTCCATCGGGGCGATCATCCACATTCGGCCGGGGCCGGTTCTCCGGAGTCGGCTCCTTCCCGGCGGTCGCCGCCCAACCATGGTCCCCGACTCCTCGACCATCGGGAATTCGATCATCGGCAATTCCTTACTGAGCAAGCGCCCGCGCCGGCTGAAGATTCGTTGACGGCTCGCCGATGATAAGCTAGGATTCACTAACTTATCGGTGGGGCAACATGCGGGGCCGTGGCAGGGTCGCGAACGCCGGGAATTTGCCCTCTTTCCGTTTCTCGTTGGCCTTCATAGATTTTCTGCTTTAGCGCCGTGCCGCCTCCTGCCCGGTTTGCTCGACTTGCGCCAAGTGTAAGTTCCCTTGCCCGGCGGCTAGGCGCTGTGGTAGATAAACCTTGCAGGGGTGGAACGTGGCGGTGTACCGCCCTGATTCGCGGGCCGGCCGGATTCCGCCTTGGAGGATAGTACCGTGGCTTCCGTGGAAGAACGAGTCATCGACATCGTCTGCGAGAACCTGGGCGTCAACAAGGAGCAGGTTGCCCGCACCACGTCGTTCATCGACGACATGGGCGCGGATTCGCTCGATATTGTCGAACTGGTGATGGAGCTGGAAGAAGAGTTCGAGATTACCATTCCGGACGAGCAGGCCGAGAAGATCAAAACGGTCGGCGAGGCCATCGACTACATCGAACGGGAGCTGGCCAAGAAATGACCCGCCGCGTCGTCATCACGGGCATGGGCGCCCTGACACCGCTGGGCAACGACCGGGAGACCTACTGGAAGGGTCTGCTGGCCGGCCGCAGCGGCATCGGCAAGATCGAACAGTTCGACACCACCGCCTTCAAGGTCCACTTCGGCGGCGAGGTGCGCGACTTCCATCCGGAAAAGCTGCTCGACACCAAGACGGTCCGCCACCTGGACCGCTTCGCGCAGTTCGCCATGATCGCGTCGATCGAAGCCGTCCACGACTGCGGGCTGGACTTCACCAAGGAAGACCCGTACCGCTGCGGCGTCATCATCGGCAGCGGCATCGGCGGCCTGAACGAGTTCGAGGAGCAGCACACCCGCTACATGCAGCACGGGCCGGGCCGGCTCAGCCCCTATGTGATCCCCAAGCTGATGCTCAACGCCGCGGCCGGCAACGTCTCGATCCATTTCGGCCTGGCCGGGCCGAACACCGGCGTGGCCACCGCCTGCGCCAGTGCCGCCAACGCCATGACCGATGCCCTGCGCTCCATCCAGTGGGGCTACACCGACGTGATGCTCACCGGCGGGGCTGAATCGTCGATCACCGCGATGGGCCTGGGCGGCTTCGTCGCCGCCCGCGCGCTCTCGAACCGCAACGACAACCCCGCTGCCGCCAGTCGGCCTTTCGACAAGGACCGCGACGGCTTCGTGCTGTCCGAGGGCGCGGGCATCCTCATCTTC
>JAGVLI010000160.1 GCA_020054355.1 Planctomycetales bacterium
CACGCAGTAAGCGGCAGGGCGTCCGCTTACTGCGTGCGCGGCTCTCTCGGCGAAGGGACACGTCGGGCTGACGCCTCGACGCTCGCCAGGAAAGGCGGCTGACCACCGTGTCCGGCTGCTTAGAGGATCCAGATCGAGGCGATGGAAAAGTAAATCACGATGCCGGTCACGTCCACGAACATGGCCACGAAGGGGCTGGACGCGAAGGCGGGATCGAAGCCCAGGGAACGGAAGATCAGCGGCAGCATGGAGCCAACCACCGTGCCCCACAGGCAAATCGCCATGACCGCTTGCGAGACGACCAGGGCCAGGTGGAACCAGTGGACCCTATCGCCCAGCAGGGAAGACGGCAGCAAGAAACAGATCAGGAAACCGATCGCGCCCAGGCTCAGCCCGAGGGCCAAGCCCATCAATAGCTCGTGCCGCAGGACGCGGGCCCAATCGCTGCCGTTCAGCTGGTTCAGGGCCAGGGCGCGGGTGATGAGCGTCGCCGCCTGCGAGCCGGAGTTGCCGCCGGTGCCGATGCACAGCGGAATGAACAGCGACAGGACAATCACCTCCTGCAACGACTGCTGAAAGCCGGCCAGCACGAAGATCGTGCCCAGCGCCGTCACGAACAGCAGCGACAGCCAGCCGGCGCGCTTCCACCAGACCGTGAAGAAGCGGGTCTCCAGGTAGCCTTCCGCCAGGGGCGTCATGCCGCCCAGGCGATGCACGTCCTCGGTCGCCTCCTTGACCACCACGTCCATCACGTCGTCGTGCGTGACGATGCCCACCAGCCTTTTTTGCTCGTCCAGGACGGGAATGGCCAGCAAGTCGTAGTGGGCGATCTCCCGCGCCAGATGCTCCCGGTCGTCGGTGACGCGCACCGCGACGACCTCGTCTTCCATCAGCTCGTGGATGAGCTTGTGGCGCGGGGCGAGGATCAAGTCGCGCAGCGAGACCACGCCCTTGAGCCGGCGGTCCTCGTCCAGGATGAAGATGTAGTAGATCGTCTCGCGGTCGGGGGCCTGGAGGCGCAGCCGGTCCAGGGCCTCGCTGGCGGAGATATTGGCGGGCAGCCAGGCGTAGTCGGTGGTCATCAAGGCGCCGGCGGTGTTTTCCTCGTACTTGACCAGCTGGGCGATGTCCCGGCGATTGGCCTCGTCCACCAGGCGCAGCAGGCTTTCCTGGACGCGCGGCATCAGCCGGCGCATCAGGTCGGCGCGGTCATCGTGGGACATCTGCTCGATCAGCTTGGCCATGTGCTGGCGGCCGGTGCCCTCCACCAGCTTGACCTGCCAGTCGATCGGGAAATACTCGAAGATCACGGCCTGGTTCTTGATCCCGGTGTGCTGCAGGAAGCGCCAGACCTCGTCTGCTTCGAACTCGCCCGTCAGGGCGCCGGCCACGGTGGCCGGGTGCAGGTTTTCGCAGAAGGTCTGCATCCCCGCCTCGTCATTGTCCTGGAGCATCATGCGGACTTCAGGAGCGAAGAGCAAATCGACCATGAGGAAGTGACGGGGGTTGTGGGTTTAGGGTCGAACGCAGGAAGCACGGGCTGGCGCCGGCCGCACACCGCAGCCGACACCGGCGCGACCGTTCGGCTGCTCAACTAAAGCAGCCAGGACTTGGCGATCAAGAAATAGATGACGATGCCGGTCACATCCACGAAAGTAGCCACAAAGGGGCTGGAGGCAAAGCCAGGATCGAAGCCGCGCCACTTGAACACCAGGGGCAGCATCGAGCCGATGAGCGTGCCCCAGATGCAGATCGCGGTCACGGCCTGGCCAATGACGATGGCCAGCTTCAAGGAATCGGTATGGCTGCCATCCGCGTTGGTCAAGACGTGGTCCGGCGTCAGGAAGTACGCGCGGACCACGCCGATGGCCCCGAGGGCCAGGCCGAGCAGCACGCCCATCAGCAATTCGTGCCGCAGCACCTGAAACCAGCTCTTGATGTCCACTTGACCCAGCGCCATGGCCCGAATAATCAAAGTGGCCGCCTGCGAGCCGGAATTGCCGCCCGTCGAAATGCACAGCGGGACGAACAGGGCCAGCACGGTGACAGCCTTGAGGGCGTCGTCGAACCAGGCCATCGCGGTGAAGGTGAACATTTCCGCGATGAACAGCACCGCCAGCCAGACCACGCGCTTGCGCCAGACCGTGACGATGTTGGTTTCGAGGTAGTTCTCGGTCATCGGGCCGACGGCGCCCATGCGATGCACGTCTTCCGTCGCTTCTTGCACGACCACGTCGATGGCGTCGTCGTGCGTGACAATGCCGACCAACCGTCCCTGTTCGTCGATCACCGGAATGGCCAGCAGATCGAAGCGGGCCATTTCCCGGGCGACCGTTTCGCGGTCGTCGGTGACATGCACGTGGACGGCGTCCTTTTCGAGGAGGTCGCGGATCAGGGCGTGGCGGGGCGCCAGAATCAAATCGCGCAGCGAGACGACCCCTTTCAGCTGGCGGTCCTCGTCCAGGATGAAGATGTAATAGATCGTTTCTCGGTCGGGGGCCTGCAAACGCAGCCGGTCGAGCGCCTCGGACGCGGTGATATTGGCCGGCAGCCAGGCATAGTCCGTGGTCATCAAGGCGCCGGCGGTGTTTTTCTCGTACTGGACCAACTGGGCGATGTCGCGGCGATTGGCCTCGTCCACCAGGCGCAGCAGGCTTTCCTGGACGCGCGGCATCAGCCGCCGCATCAAGTCGGCGCGGTCGTCGGGCGACATCTGCTCGATCAGCTTGGCCATCTGCTGGCGGCCGGTGCCCTCCACCAGCTTGACCTGCCAGTCGATCGGGAAATACTCGAAGATCACGGCCTGGTTCTTGATGCCGGTGTGCTGCAAGAAGCGCCAGACTTCCCCGACGTCGAACTCGCCGGCCAGGGCGGCCGCCACGGTGGCCGGATGCAGGTTTTCGCAAAACGTCCGCATGCCGGCTTCATCATTATCCTGAAGCATCTCGCGGACTTCAGGAGCGAAGAGCAAATCGACCATGAGGAAGTGACGGGGGTTGTGGGTTGACCAAACGGTGACGTGACGCTGAGTTACTTCATCGGGCGCGGTTCGGCCTGCACTGGAACGAGCAGGTTGTCAATCAGCCGAGTCGAGCCGAACTTGACGGCCAGGGCGAGCAAGACCTCGCCTTGCAGCTTGGCCAACGGCCGCAGGGTATCGGCGTCCACGACGGCGGCGTAGTCCAGGAGCGCGCCGGGCGTGGCTTCGATCCGTTGGACGAGTAACCGGCGGATAGCCTCGGCGTCACGCTGCCCGTTTTCGATCTCTTGCCGCGCTGCTTGCAGCGCCTGGTGGAGCGCGACGGCGTGCCGGCGCTGGCTGGCATCGAGATACTGGTTGCGCGAACTGAGAGCCAGGCCGTCCGCTTCCCGGACAATGGGGCAGACCCGCACTTGCAGCGGGACGTTCAGGTCGTGGACCATCTGTCGGATGAGCCGGGCCTGCTGGGCATCCTTCTGACCGAAGTAGGCGACATCCGCGCCGACGATATTGAACAGCTTCAGCACCACGGTCGTCACGCCGCGAAAATGACCGGGCCGCGCAGCGCCGCACAAGCCGTCCGCCAGCCCCAGCACCTCGACCGAGGTGCGGAAATCCGGCGGATACATGGTGGCGACCTCGGGCGCGAACACCACATCAACGCCCGCCTGGCCGCAGAGTTCCAGGTCGGCCGCCAGCTGACGCGGATAGCGGGAGAAATCCTCGTTCGGGCCGAACTGCGTGGGGTTGACGAAGATGGTCGCCACCACGAAGCCGGTCTCGGCGCGGGCCGCCCGGCACAGGCTGAGATGCCCTTCGTGCAAGG
>JAGVLI010000306.1 GCA_020054355.1 Planctomycetales bacterium
CCCGATCCGGGTGCGCAGTCGGGCGTGATGCGGCTCATCACCGCCTACCGCGACCTGGGGCACTTCCTGGCGCATCTCGATCCCTTGGGCGAGCCGCGCACCAGCCATCCGCTGCTGGAACTTTCGCTCTACGATCTGGACGAAACCGACCTCGACCGGGTCTTCGATTCCAGCCATTTCCTGGGGCTGCGCCGGGGCACGCTGCGCGAAATCATCGCCACCCTGCGCGAAACCTACTGCCGGAGCATCGGCGTCGAGTACATGCACATCCAGGACACGCGCATCCGCCGCTGGCTCCAGGAGAAAATGGAACCGCACCGGAACCAGCCGCGCCTGGCCACCCGCCAGAAGATCCGCATCCTGATGAACCTGCACTTCGCCGAGCTGTTCGAGCGCTTTCTGCACACGCGCTACGTCGGCCAGAAGCGCTTCTCGCTCGAAGGGGCGGAAACGCTGATCCCGGTGCTGGACGCCATCGTCGAGAAAGCCGGCGTCAGCGGCGTGCAGGAAATCGTCATGGGCATGACGCATCGCGGCCGGCTCAACGTGCTGACCAATATCCTCGGCAAGCCCTACGAGGAGATTTTCGGCGAGTTCGAGGACAACTTCCTCGCGGACTCCGTCGATGGCGACGGCGACGTGAAGTACCACGTCGGCTTCTCCAGCGACCGCGTCACGGCCAAGGGCAACCGCATCCACCTGGCGTTGACGCCCAATCCGAGCCATCTGGAAGCGGTCGATCCGGTCGTCGAGGGCCGGACGCGCGCCAAGCAGGACTTGTTCCAGGACACCGAGCGCAAGCGCGGCGTGCCGCTGCTGCTCCACGGCGACGCCGCCTTCGCCGGTCAGGGATTGGTCGCCGAGACGCTCAACCTCTCGCAGCTGGCCGGCTACACCACCGGCGGAACGCTGCACGTCATCGTCAACAACCAGATCGGCTTCACCACTTCCCCCAACGACGCCCGCTCCACGGTCTATTGCACCGACGTGGCCAAGATGATCCAGGCGCCGATCTTTCACGTCAACGCGGAAGACCCCGAGGCCGCGGTCTACGTCGCCGAGCTGGCCGTGGAGTTCCGGCAGACCTTCTTGCGCGACGTCATCATCGACCTCTACTGCTACCGCCGGCACGGCCACAACGAGGGCGACGAGCCGTCTTTCACGCAGCCGCTCATGTACCGCAAGATTCACGAGCGGCCCACACTCTCGGAGGTCTATACCGAGCAGCTCATCATGAATGGCGTGATGTCCGCCGAAGCGACCGAGGCCATCGACGAAGAGTTTCAAAGCAAGCTGCACAAGGCGCAGGAAGAAGTGAAGAGCGGCCCGCGCCGCCGGCAGCACACGGGCTTCGAGAAACGCTGGGAGGGCCTGTCGCAGCGCTATTCCCATGCACCGGCCGCCACCGGCGTCGATTATCCGACGTTGCGGTCGATTACCGAAGCATCGACCCAGGTGCCCGAACACTTCACGCTCAATCCGAAGATTGCCCGCTTGCTGGAAATGCGCCACGACGACATGACCCAGCGCCGGCCGATCGACTGGCCCGCCGCCGAGGCGCTGGCCTTCGGTTCGCTGCTCCTCGAAGGCACGCCGATTCGCCTGTCCGGCCAGGACAGCCGACGCGGCACTTTCAGCCAGCGGCATGCGGTGCTGTACGATGCCCGCACCGGCGACCGCTACTTGCCGTTGAACTCGCTGGCCCCGCATCAGGCGCTGTTCACCTGCTACGACAGCACGCTGGCGGAAGCGGCGGTGCTGGGCTTCGAGTTCGGCTATTCGCTCGACGAGCCGCATTCGCTGGTGCTCTGGGAAGCCCAGTTCGGCGATTTCGCCAATGGCGCGCAGCCGATCATCGATCAGTTCATCGTTTGCAGCGAATCGAAATGGCAGCGGTCCAGCGGCCTGGTCATGCTTCTGCCGCACGGCTACGAAGGGCAGGGGCCGGAGCATTCGAGCGCTCGGTTGGAGCGCTTCCTGCAGATGTTCGCCGAGGACAACATCCAGGTCGCCAACCTGACCACGCCCGCACAGTATTTCCACCTGCTGCGCCGACAGATGAAACGCGGCTTCCGCAAGCCCTTGATCCTGATGACGCCCAAGAGCCTGCTGCGGCACAAGCAGGCGGTCTCGCCGGTGGACGAATTCACCGACGGCCGATTCCAGGAAGTGCTGGACGATGCGCAGGCCGATCCAGCGCGGATTCGTCGCGTGTTGCTCTGCGCCGGCAAGGTCTACTACGACCTGCTGGAGCACCGGCAAGCGACCAGTGCCGAGCAGGCGGCCCTCATTCGCCTGGAGCAGCTGGCGCCGTTTCCCGAAGAGCAACTGCGCCGGGTACTGGAACGGTATGGCAAAGCCCAGGAATGGGCCTGGGTGCAGGAGGAATCGCAGAACATGGGCGGCTGGACGTTCGTGGAGCCGCGGCTGCGCGCCCTCGGCTTCCCTGCCGAGTATGTGGGCCGCGACGCCAGCGCCAGCCCGGCCACCGGCTCGCTGCGGATGCACAAACGCGAACAGCAGGAGCTGCTGGAAGCGGCGCTGTTCGGTGCGTTGCCCCATCTCGTGAAAGGGCCATTCCGGCCGACTCCCAGCACCCCGCACGCCGAGTTGAGGACCTCCCATGCCGGTTGACGTCCAGGTGCCGACCGTCGGCGAATCGATCGCGGAAGGCACGCTGTCGCGCTGGTTCAAGCGCGATGGCGAGACGGTCCGCGCCGATGAACCGCTGTACGAACTGGAGACGATGAAGGCGACCACGACCATCGCCGCGCCGACTTCCGGCACGCTGCACACGACGGTCCAGGAAGGCGACACGGTGGCGGTAGGCGCGGTCATTGGCCGTATCGATGAAAGTGCCGTGCCGGCTGCCGCCGCCAAGCCTGCGCCTGCCGCGAAACCCGCACAACCAGCGACAC
>JAGVLI010000475.1 GCA_020054355.1 Planctomycetales bacterium
CTTGACCATCGCGAACTGGCCGGTCAGCTGGTGCATCGCTTCCTGATCGTTCAGCTGGGCCCAGCCCGCGCCGTAGGTCACGTCCACGGCGAAACCGCCTTCGGGGTCCCAGTAGGGCGTCAGGTAATTGAGCTGATAGTGCAGGCCGCCCATCGACAGCATGTCGTAGCGCTCCGCCCCGGGCGCGGACTGCTTCGGTTCCGGCAGAAAGTTGTCCTGCGCCGTGCCGAAGACCTCGAAATAGTGCATCGGCTGCATGTACAAGCTGGACGTGTAGTCGAAGACGTAACGGCCGTAGACCACGGCCCGCATCGCGTGGTCCTCGCTGGCCCCGAAGAAGGCGTCGAGCCGGCGTTCGAGCGTGAAGCCCACCTGCGTGCGCGGCAGCGGGAAGTGGTCCCAGCGGCCGTCCGCGCCGACGATGACGTCCTGGAAGTCGTAGCGATAGGCCGCGAACACCCCGCCGTTGAACTGCTGTGTGCGGTAGGCGGCCGCGCGCGCGCCGAGCATCGTCGAGCGCGAGAACCAGGGATCGTTGTACGACGGCGGGAAGTAGAGCCACGGCCCGACGATGAAGTTCCACTTGTCGTAGTCGTTGGTCAGGTCGGTCTCGTCCAGGAAGGTGTACAGCGGCGTCAGCCGCCAGTGATACCAGCACTTCCAGTAATTGTTGGACGGATCGCGGTCCAGCAGGACGTGGTCGGGATCGACGGCGATCTGCGTCGGCTCGCTCGGCAGGCGCAGCGTCACCCGCACCCGGTCGCCCGGCACGCCCTCGATCACCGTCGGCGGATTCTCGATCTCCATCCGCTCGACGCCCGGCACCACCGGCACCCGGGCGCAGTAGCTGACGCCGTCCTCCTTCAGGCAGAAGCCCAGGACGGTCGGCTCGGTGTATTCCGCCTTCTGGCGCAAGAGCACCGTGACCGTGACGCCCTGGTCCGGCTTCTTTTTGGAGAGGAACTTGCGCACCTTGCACTGGCACGGCGGATCGACCGTCACCTTCTCGATACACCAGTCGGACATGCCCTTGCCGTACAGCCAGTGCTGGAAGAATTCCTCCCACGACTGGCCGGTGTACTCCTCCAGCTCGCGCTGGAAGTCGGCCACGCGCAGGATGCGGAAGAAGTATTTCGCATAGACGATGCGGATGAAATCGAAGAAGGCCGCCTCGCCCAGCCGGTCCTCGATCATGCCGACGACCTTGCTGCCCTTGTCGTAGGTCATGCTGAACAGGTTGACGACATGGCCGAACTCCGGCAACGGCTGCACGCAGGGACTCAGCTCGCCGCGCCCCTGGGTGCCGTAGAGGCCGTAGTTGCGGTAGTTTTCCCGGTAAATGTTCGGCAGCCAGCCCAGGCCCTGCGGATACTTCAGCAGGTTGTTGTTCTTGCCGCACTTGCGGTTCAGCAGCCGATGGCTGAAGTAGGTGGCCAGGCCTTCGTCCATCCAGGTTTCGCGGTAGCCGTTGGTGCCGATGGTGTTGTACCACCACTGATGGCAGATTTCGTGCGAGACCAGGTACTCGACGTAGCCGTCCGCCAGCTGCGGCATGTTGAAGACGCGCTCGTCGATCATCACCAGGCCGGAACATTCGTTGCCGTTCCAGCCGAAGTACGATTCGACGATGCGGAACTCCGGATACGGATACGAGCCGAACCAGGCGCTGTAGACCGGGATCGCCTCGGCCGCGGTCTTGAGCATGAAGCGGGCGTACTTCTGATGTTCCGGGAAGGCCAGCACCGTGAGCTTGACCGGGCCGCTCTCGTCCACGCATTCGATGAAGCGCGCGCTGGAGACCAGGGCAAAGTCCCGCGCCGCCGGCGCCATGATGTCCAGCTCTTGCCAGCCGTCGCCGCGATCGACCGCTTTGACGATGGTGCCGGTGCAGGCGACCTTCTCGTCGCACGGCAGGACGACGTGAGCGGTGTAGACGCCGGCTTCGTTGAACCAGGGCTGATGCCAGGGCACGAACGGCACCGGCTGCCAGCCTTGCTCGTCGAAGAAAGCCAGCACCGGCAGCCAGTTGCTGAGGTAGGTCACGTCCTTCCACTGGCCCCAACGGCCCTGCTTCTGCGGCAGCCGAAAGCTGAAGTTCAGCTCGACGGTGATCGATTCGCCCGGCCCGACCGCGCGCGGCAGCTCGACCACCAGCGCGGTGCAGTTGTCTTCCTTCCAGTGATACTTCAACTCCGTATCCGCCGCTGGCGGCTTCGCGCCTCCCAAAGTCACTTTCTCAAGTTGAAGCGGCGGCTCGCCCAGGTCCATGCTTTCGCTGGGCGTCATGCGGAGGATTTCCGCCATCTTCGCCAGGAAGCCGATCTGATCGGGCGGAATCGAATAGTGGGCGTGGACGTTGAAGACCAGCTCGGTGGCGGGGATATTGTGGCGATTGGTCCAGGCGACGCGCTGGCGCACCTGGGCCTGATGGTTGGCGACGTCGAGGTGCATATCGAGGTCGTAGCGCGGCAGCCAGTCGGGGACGCCGGCGGCCGATGCCGTGGGGGCGGCGGCGCAGAGCACCAGCACGGCCAGGGCCGTCCGGAGCAGCAGCGGTTTCCACCAGTTGGCTCGGCGCACAGTTCTTGTCCCCATCCACCTGGGATCGTTTAGCCGCGAGCGGAAGGCGAGCGCTTGTCAGCCGGTCCATACCCTGGCTGCTGCCGGTTTGTCCATGCCAGGTTTATCGGCGGGAGGGATGGCGAGAATGATGAAGTCTGGATGAGTTTCAAGAGCGGGGCGAACTGGGAAGACCTTGCGGGCATGCCGCTGGCGGTTTCGCAAGGTAAGATAGAGCGCAAAGCAAAAGCAGCCGGTCCGCGCTGAAGAGGCCGGCCGCGGACGCAGGGCCGGACGCAGCCGTTCGGCGACGGAGGTCGTGACGCTCATGAACATCTCTTCCCGAACCCCGGAAGGCGAGGCCAACGATTGCCCGATCTGTGGAGAGCGCGTGGTCCTGACGCCTTCCCGGCCGCCGGGGGATGCGCCATGCCCGTCCTGCGGCAGCCTGCTGTGGTTCGGCGACGAAGCGCGGCCCGTGTCCATTTCGAGAAAGGTCGGACGCCGTGCCGTTCCAGCAGAGCATCTTGCCCAAGACGGTGGAGACGAACAGCTGGAGCAGCAGCGGCGGCGAACCGGGCACTGTGGCCCTTGGCAATCGCTGCCCCAGCCTGGCACCCGGCGCGAAAAGGCCGTGCATAGCTGACAGCTAACAGCTATGAGCTGTCAGCTATGCACGATCTTATACTGCACGCGGCCCGGAATGAGACCTACATTGAGACAGTCGCCGAGCCGCGCACGAAGTAACTGGCAGGCCGCCCCGCTTACTTCGCGCTCACAAGTCCCGCTTACTTCGTGCGCGGCTCGGAAGTCTCATTTCGGGCCGCACGCAGTATAGTTCGTCGCACCGGCCCTGGACGGACCTCTGGAGTACACCATGATGATCTCTCGAACCGGCTTCCCGAACCGCACCGCGTCGAGCAGGCTCCGGCTGCTCGGTCTGCTGCTGGCGCTGCCGTTGCTGGCGGCGCTGCCCGTCTCGGCGGAAGTCATCTGGCGCGGCGACTTCGAGACCGGCACCACCGAGCAATGGAAGGGCGCGCCCAAGTCCGACAGCGTCAAGGTCGTGCAGGAGCCGGTGCGGGAAGGCAAGTATGCCTTGCGGATCGACGGGACCAATGCCGCCAAAAAGGGCAAGCTGGACCGCATCGAGTTTCAGCATCAGCCCCAGCCGCCCGGCACCGCCGAGGGCACGGAACGCTACTTCGGCTGGAGCGTCTACCTGCCCAAGAAGTTCACGGACAGCCATCACAACGTCGGCTACTTCGAGACCCGCAACAGCTGGAGCCAGCTGATGGCCTTCGAGGCCCAGGGCGAGGACGTCAAGTTCTCCACGCGGGTGCCATACGCTCTGCGCTGGACCGGCAAGGGCAAGCTGACGGCCGGCCGCTGGCACGATTTCGCCGTGCATGTGCTCTGGTCGCGCGATCCGGCCAAGGGTTTTGTCGAGGTCTGGTTCGACGGCGAGCAGGTGGTGCCGCTCACGAAGACCGCCACGCTGCGCGACGAGAACGTCGCCTTCTTCCAGATCGGCTTGCTGCGCGAAACCAGCGAGGTGCCGGAGACGATTATCTTCGATCACGTCGTCGAGGCGACCACGCTGAAGGAAGTCACGCCGCCGGCGCTGCCGAAGGCGGTAAGATAGGCCGAATCAGCAGGTGGGCACCGTTCGGCGAGCGTCGGGGCGTCAGCCCGACGTGCTAGACTCAATCAC
>JAGVLI010001081.1 GCA_020054355.1 Planctomycetales bacterium
CCGTCGGCAGCCGCTATCCCATCGACCGCGACTTCGCCCTGCGACGGCTGGAGCGCGCCGGTTGCGTCATCACCACGGCGGAGGCCGCCGTCTTCGAGTGGACCGGCCGTTCGGATCATCCGCAGTTCAAGGCGGTCAGCAAGCTGGTCCAAGAAAGAATGAAGGCCATTGCGCCCTGACTCGATCATCAACCGACATTCCCGCTCGCGGCTTCGCACCCTCGTGCGAAGCCGCCAGCGGCCTTCCTGGAGCAATCCCGTGACTCTCCCCGGCCAACTCAACCCCGCTCCGCGCATCTTGATGGGTCCCGGTCCGAGCGACGTGCATCCGCGCGTGCTGACGGCGATGGCGACGCCGCTGCTGGGACACCTCGACCCGCAGTTTCTCCAGATCATGAACGAAACGCAGGAGATGCTGCGCCAGACGTTTCAGACCGCGAACCAGCTGACCTTCCCCGTCAGCGGCACCGGTTCGGCCGGCATGGAAACCTGCGTCGTCAACCTGATCGAGCCGGGCGACAAGATGCTCGTCTGCGTCAACGGCGTCTTCGGCCAGCGCATGACTGACGTGGCCCAGCGCGCCGGCGCCCAGGTGACGACGCTCGAACAACCCTGGGGCGAGGTCTTCGATCCGCAGCGGATTCGCGAAGCCCTGCAGCAGCATCGGCCCAAGGTGCTGGGCATCGTCCACGCCGAGACCTCGACGGGCGCCTGGCAACCGATGGACGAACTTGGCAAGATTTGTCGGGAGTTCGACACGCTGCTGCTGCTCGATACGGTCACGTCGCTGGCGGGTGTGCCGGTGAAGCTCGACGCCTGGGGGGTGGACGCGGTCTACAGCGGTACGCAGAAGTGCCTGAGCTGCCCGCCCGGACTGTCGCCGGTGTCGTTCAGTCCGCGCGGCGTGGAAGTGCTGACCAAGCGCAAGACCAAGGTGCAGAGCTGGTATCTGGACATGAACATGGTGCAGCGTTACTGGGGCGAGGAACGCTTCTACCACCACACCGCGCCGATCACCATGGTTTACGCGCTGCGCGAAGCGCTGCGGCTGGTCCACGAAGAAGGACTGGAAGCACGCTTCGCCCGGCACATGCGGAACCACACCGCCCTGAAAGCGGGCCTGGCCGCGCTCGGGATCACTTACGCCACCGTGGAGGGCCATCAATTGCCGCAGCTGAATGCCGTGCGGATTCCGGCCGGCGTCGATGACTTGGCCGTGCGCAAGCGGCTGTTGAGCGAGTTCGGCATCGAAATCGGCGGCGGCCTGGGCGATTTCAAGGGCAAAGCCTGGCGCATCGGCTTGATGGGGCATGCCAGCCGGCCGAGCAATGTGCTGCTGGTACTGGCGGCGCTGGAACAGTGCTTGCAGGCCCAGGGAGCCAAGGTCACGGCAGGAGCCGGCGTGGCGGCGGCGAACCGGATTTATGCAGTCGGTTAGCCGCAGTCGCCGCGACGGTGAATCGGGACGATGTGGAAGCGAGGTGAACGATGCCGAGTCCATTTCCGGGCATGGACCCGTATCTGGAGCATCCGGCCTGGTGGCGCGGCGTGCATCATCGGCTGATTACGTACATCGCCGATACCCTCAGCGCGCAACTGCCGGAACGCTATGTGACCGAAATCGACGAACGACTCTACGTCGTGGAGGCCGAGCGCGATCTCTACCCGGATGTTCTCGTCAAACGCCGGCCAAAACCGCGCGCTACCAGGAAGACCAAGCCAGCGGCAAGTGGTGCTGTGGCAGTGGAAAGCGATCCGGCCTTGCGCGTTTCGCTCGAACCGCAAACGCTGCCTCAGAGCTTCATTGAAATACGGCTGGCGGCCGGTCCGGGCCGGGCAGTGACGGTCATCGAGATTCTCAGCCCAACCAACAAGGCTACGGGAAGTCAAGGCCGCGAACAATATCTGGCCAAGCAAAAGGAATTGTTGCGGAGTACACTGCACCTGGTGGAAATCGACTTGCTGCGCGGCGGCAAGCACACCGTGGCCGCTCCGCGACAGGAATTGCGCCGACGGGCGGATTGGGACTTCCTGTGCAGCCTGCATCGCGCGTGTGCGAAAGAGTGCGAGACCTGGCCCGTCACGCTCCGGCAGCGTTTGCCGCGGATCGCAGTGCCTTTGACTGAAGGCGACGCGGATTTTGTCCTGGACCTACAGGCGATGCTGGATCGCTGTTACGACGCCGGCCGCTATGAGCGCCAGATCGACTATCGACGCGAACCTGCGGTGCCGTTCATCGCGGACGATGCCGCGTGGGCGGATGCCTTGCTTCGGGAAAAGAAACTGCGAAGCTGACGCTTGCGCCGATTAGACTGAAGTGAATAGCTGACAGCTATTAGCTGCTAGCTGTCAGCTATTCGGGCATTAACTCCGCCCGCGACGCCCGACTATTCCGCGAGCTGCCAATGCCTGAATCGACGAGAGGCTTCCCCACCATCCGCCCGCGCCGCCTGCGCTACAACCCCATTGGCCGCAGGCTGGTGCGCGTAACCGCGCTTTCGGTCCCTGACCTGCTGGCGAATTCGCACGAACCTGCCTGACATCCGCTGGCTAGGCGCGGTAAACTAAGCAACGATCACCACTGAGGAACGTTGCCATGACGGATATGACGGTTTCCCTGCCCGAGCCGGTCAAACAGTTTGTCGATTCCGAGGCGGCGGCCGCCGGGTTCGCCAGCTCCGGAGACTATGTGCAGGACTAGATTCTTCGCGCCTATCGCGAGAAAACGCGGCGGGAACTGGATGCCAAGCTGCTTGAACGCATCAAGGCCGTTGACCGAGGAGAGGTCGCGGAAATGACTGACGAGGACTGGACCGAACTCCGCATTTGAGGTCGTAAAGTGGCGCCGTCCAGCTTCCCCACGATCCGCCCGCGCCGCCTGCGCTACAACCCCATCGTGCGCGGTCTGGTGCGCGAAACCACGCTGACCGTCGATGACCTGATCCTGCCGCTGTTCGTCTGCCCCGGCCAGGGCGTGAAAAAAGAAATCGCCTCCATGCCGGGCAATTTTCAGCTGAGCGTGGATCGTTTGCTCGATGAAGTCGGCTCGGCCGTCGATCTGGGCATCCGCTCCTTCATCTTCTTCGGCATCCCGACGCACAAGGACGCCAGCGGTTCCAGCGCCTGGGCCGACGACGGCATCATCCAACAAGCGCTGCGGGCGCTGCGGACGGCCTTCCAGGATCAGGTGCTGCTCATCACCGACGAGTGCTTTTGCGAATACACCGATCACGGCCATTGCGGCATCCTCACGGACCACAACGGCCGGCTCGACGTGGATAACGACCTGACACTGCCCAACCTGGCGAAGCAATGTGTCAGCCATGTCCGCGCGGGCGCGGACCTGGTCGCGCCCAGCGGCATGATGGACGGCATGGTCCGCGCCATCCGTCAGGGGCTGGACGAAGCGGGCTTTCCCCGCCTGCCGATCATGAGCTACGCGGCCAAGTATGCCTCGGGCTTCTACGGGCCGTTCCGCGACGCCGCCGAATCGCCGCCTTCGTTCGGCGACCGTTCCAGCTATCAGATGGACCCGGCCAACAGCGACGAAGCGCTGCGCGAAGTGGCCCTGGACCTGGCCGAGGGCGCGGACATCATCATGGTCAAGCCGGCGATGGCTTACGGCGACATTATCCGCCGGGTCAAGGATCGCTTCGAGGTGCCCGTGGCGGCCTACAACGTCAGCGGCGAGTTCGCGATGGTCAAGGCGGCGGCGGCCAAGGGCTGGATTGACGAGCGGCGCGTGGCCCTGGAAATCCTGACGGGTATCAAGCGAGCCGGGGCCGATATGATCCTCACCTACTTCGCCAAGGACGCGGCCCGTTGGCTAAAGTGAACCCTGAATCACACGAACGACGCCGCCACGGCATTGGACAGATGGACGAGCCGCCACGGCGCCTTCGCCCGCAAGGCGTTGGTGAATAGGATGCAGAACCCCTGCGTTTGGGGGTCCATCCAGACCATCGTGCCCGCCGATCCCGTGTGGCCGAAAACGTGCCGGCCCAGCAGGTTGCCCCAACTGTCGGGCATGCCCGGATGATTGAGCCGCCAGCCCAGTCCCCACGGTTGGGTGCGGCGTACCGGCTCCGGCAGGTCGGGCAGGTCTTCCAGGCGGTTGCTCGTCATCATCCGTACCGTTGCCGGCGACAGTAAGCGGACCTGGCCCACCTTGCCGTCGCCGAGCATCAGGGCACAGATGACCGCGAGGTCTTCGGGGGTGGTGAACAAGCCACCGGCGGGCGAGCCGAGCTGCTGCCAGTAAGCGCTGTTCCAGCTGAATTCCGTTCCGGCTTGATAGTCGGGAACCTCCGCCCGCACCAATCTTTCGCGGGTAAACCCTTTGGACCCCAGCCCAGTGGACTTCAGCCCCAGGGGATCGAGGATTTCCCGCCGCACGTATTCCTGAATCGAAACGCCCGAGAGCCGTTGGACGATCTCCGCCACGACGATGGTCGCCGCGCTGGAATAGCTGAGGTTGGTGCCGGCCTTGAAGAGCGGCGCGGCCTGGATCGCGCCTTCGATGAACTTTTTCAGCGGGGAGTGTTGCTTGCGCAGCTCCGCGTTGTTCGGCAATTCGTCCGGCAATCCGGAGGTGTGCGTGAACAGGTGGAGTACCAGGGTCCCTTCCTTGCCCTGCGCGGCGAATTCCGGAATGTAGCGGGTGACGCGATCCGTGAGGTTGAGCTGCCCGCGCTCCACCAGCAGCATGGCTCCCAGGTAGACGATGGGCTTGGTGATGGACGCCATCAGGAACATGGCATCGCGGCGGATCGGGCCGGCGTCGGCTTCCGGTCCCTGGCGGCCGAAGAGCCGGGGAGCAACGGTCTTCCCGGCACGACCGACCAGGATCGCGCCGCTCGGCACGGGCGCATTCGCTCCGGCCGTCCATTTCTCCAGCAAGTCGTAGGCGACCTGCAAGCGGCGCGGATCGATCCCGATGTCTCCCGGCTTCATCTGGGGCAAACCAGCGCTGGCACCGGCTGGCTCGGCTGCTTCCGCAATCGAGCGTGCAGCAACGATACTGCCGCCGGCCACGCCTGCGGCCAGCAACCACTCTCGTCGCGTGGGATCGGGTTGTTGCAACATGAAATTGACCCTTTCGTGCTCGACTGCGGCCCGGTCTGGAGTTGCACATTGTCATCCTGCGGTGCCAGCTTCGTCAAGGGTCCGGTGCGATTCGAGAACGAGCGTTCTCACCTGAAAGTGCCTTGCTGCTGGCAGGCCGCACCGGCAGGTTTTATAATCGGCCGCCATGAACCCTTCCCCCACCATCGTCGAAAAACTCCGCCAGGCGGTCCAGAAGCAACGCTTGCTGGACACCGCCTTGCGCCTGGTGGGTGTGCCGAGCCGGACAGGTGAAGGGGGCGTCGTCGCCGATTGTCTGGCCGCGCTGCTGACCGAGGATGGCTTCGTCGTCGAGCGCGTCGCGGCCGGCCATCCGACGGCGCCCGCTGTCG
>JAGVLI010000316.1 GCA_020054355.1 Planctomycetales bacterium
AGGACAAAAGTTTAGCCGCGAGCCGAAGGCGAGTGCTGTGGACGAGCGCTCGCCTTCGGCTCGCGGCTAAACGACTTTCGACATTACGCCTTCACGATCTCCGCGACCTTCTCGGGATCGGGCACATCCTTCGATTCGGCCTCGAACCATTCCTTCTTGAACTCGATCCGCTGCCGCCGTTCCATCGCCAGGTTGCTGGTCAGGGCGATGATGGCGTCGGCCATCGCCACCCGGCCGTGACAGCGCGGCAGCGGCCGGTCCTGCTTCGACATGCCCTGTTCCCACATGCGAATGCAGTAGGCGAAGTGTTCCATTTCCTCGCGGTAGCCGCGGCTCGGAATGCCAGTACCCATCGCCGCCTGGCCGGCGGCGACGGCCGCGGTGGCTGGTCCGCCCGTGGAGCCAGACGTGTCCAGTACCGGAGCGCCCCCCGGACCTGCCGTCACGGTCACTGCCGTGGTGCGGGAAGCGCCGCCCTTTTCCGGATAGAGCATGATGTCGCGCTCTTCCGTGACGACCAGGCTGCCCCGACTGCCCATCAGGCACTCGCCGTACGGCTCGAAGCCGTTGGTGTTGATCGATGAGTAGGTGACGACCACCACGTCTTCCTTGTCCTTGATCGCCTTGCGTTCGGCATCGGCGTAGTAGTTCTTGCCGGGGAACTCGAAGGTGACGAAGACGTGGTCTTCCACTTCGCGCTCGCCGCGTTCGTATTCGCTGCGATAGAAGGAGCGGGTGCCGACGCCTGAAACCGCCAGCGGATGCACCTTGCCGAGGAAGATGCTGCAAGCGTCGAGTTGATGGCTGCCCAGTTCGGCCATCAGACCGCCGCCGGTGCGCTTGAACAGCCGCCAGCGCACAAGCTCTTCCATGCTCTTGTAGCCGTGCTGCTTGATTTCCTTTTCGAGCGCGTCGCTGTCCTCCTTGCGGATTTCCGGGTGCCAGCTGTCGCGGAGCTGGATGTCGCCGTTCTTCTCCTTGAGCACCGTACCCTTCTCATCGGTGCGCGGCCAGGTGCCGTTGCGGTGCCAGAGGGCGCGGATGTGCTTCACGTCGCCGAGCACGCCGGAGTTCATCACTTCCAGGCCGTGGGCGTAGAGCATGCTGTAGTGCCGCTGATGGCCGATCGATAGGACGCGGTCGGTTTCCTCGCCGGCGCGGATCATGTCCTTGCACTGGTTGATGTTCCAGGCCATCAGCTTTTCGCAGAGGACGTGCTTGCCGGCCTTCATGCAGTCGATGGCCACTGGCGCGTGCAGGTGCAAGGGCAGGGCGATCACCACCGCCTCGATGTCCTTGTTCTCCTCCAGCATCTTGTGATAGTCTTCGTAGACCTTGATCCGCTTGGCCGTTTCCTTGCCGTAGACCTTGTTCAGACCCTTGCGCACGCCGGTCGGCTCGCCTTCGAAGATGCGTTTCTTGTTGTAGGGGCGGATGTCGCAGACGGCGATGACTTCCAGGTACTTGGGGTTGTGCTCGCCCATGAGCACGCCGCCCTCGTCGCCGGCGCCGATCAGCGCGGTTTTCACCGGCTTCTCGAAGTGCTGCGACTGATAGCCGAAATAGGCGGCGGCGGAAATCGGCACGGCCGAGCCGGCGGCGAACAGGCCCTTCATGAAGTCGCGCCGGTTGACGCCGCTCTTCGGTTCCAGGTACTGGCCGACGACGCGCTGGAAGTTCGCCTTGCCGACCTCTTTTTGCTCGGGAGTCAGGTCTAGCGCCATGGAAGAGTTCCTTTGCTTGCGGGTGGTGCGTTGAAAACGCTTCTACGAAGCGTCGCGAACCAGCGAATTAGAGCACATTTCGTCGATAAGGCTTCGTTCAGCGTTCTGGAGACGGAGCGTCGCTCGTGCCATTATCGGCGCTGACGGCAACTGCGGTCAAGACTTCGGCTTTCTCCAAATCCGGGCGGGGAGTGTTCGCGCCGAGGTCCACCGGCACCGGCCGCAGTTCCGGCCGAGGTTCCGTGCGCCAGACGCTGGGTCGCAGGAACTGGACCAGGCCGTCCAGGCCCACCCAGCGGCCGCTGCGGGTGGTGGCCAGGGCGAGCAGCGCGAGCATTTCGATGATGTTCTTGTTGATGAACAGGTAGTGCCCTTCCGCGCGCGGATTGTCGGGCATCCCCAGCAGCGGCGGCATGGCCAGGTAAAAGAGCAGCAGGAACGAAGCGCCGGCGACGCAGGCGGTGCGCGTCAGCAAGCCGATCAGCAAAGCGATGCCGACAACGATCAATCCGTACTTGACAATTGCATCGCTCCATTGCAGCAGGCCCCAGTCGCGCCAGGTGAGTTCGACCGCGTAGGGCAATGGCTCCAGCTTCTTTTGCTCCGGCGTCAGTTCCACGGTGCGCAGGGCTTTCACCATCTCGTTGGTCTGCTCGTTCAGGTCGGCGTTGAGTTCGCTCCGCACCCGGCCGGCATCGGCTTTCGCCGTCTTCAGCTTCGCGTTGACCTCCGAGCCGAAGCGGCGCAACTCTTCATCCTGGACCTGGCGCACGGTCTTGAGCTTGTCGCGATATTCTTGCAGGCGCTCCGGGGTGGTCATCTCCCGGTCCACGGCAGGCCCCCAGGGCGCGGCGCGCTTGACCTGCTTCTTGCCTTGCAGCAGCCAGAGCGCGGTCTGGTCTTGTCGTTGCTCGAAGGTCCTGCGCGCCGTCTGCTGCTGCTCGTCGTTCAGTTGGTAATACTGCACGAAGCGCTCGAAATAGTGCTGCCATTCCCTTTGCAGCTGGGCCGGCACGCGGCGATGGGG
>JAGVLI010000072.1 GCA_020054355.1 Planctomycetales bacterium
CGCGCGGCGCGCGAATCCGCGCGGTCGGCTCGTCGTTGACGATCTCGTTCAATTCCAGGCGTTCGAGCTGCTTGCTCTTGGACCGGGCCAGCGTGGCGGTGGCGGCGCGCGCCCGGTTCTTGGCGATGAACTCTTCCAGGTGCCGGCGCTTGGCCATGATGGTTTCGTTCGACCGCTCGTCGTGGATGCGCTTTTCCCGCTGGAATTCCAGATAGGCATCGACCTTGCCGGGAAAGGCCGTCAGCTTGCCCCTCGACAGATCGAGCGTGTGGCTGCACGTGGCGCCCAGAAACGCGCGATCGTGGGAGACGATCAGACATGCCGACCGATGGCTTTGCAGGAAGTGCTCCAGCAGAATTTGCGTGCGCAGGTCGAGGAAGTTCGTCGGTTCGTCGAGCAGCAGCAGGTTCGGCTCGTGCAGCAGCAGGGCAGTCAGCTTGACGCGCGTCTGCCAGCCGCCGGAGAGCTTGGCAATCGGACCTTCGAGGTAGGCCCCCTTCAGCTCGAATTGACCGGCGACCTCCCCGCATTTCCAGTCGGGTTCCTCGCTGTCGCGCATCAGGAATTCGAGGACGGTTTCGCCCGGCAGAAAGGGGTCGTGCTGACGCAAGTAGCCCAGGCGCAGGCTGGGGTGGCGGATGACTTCCCCGCTGTCGAGTTCTTCCTCGCCGAGCAAGACGCGCAGCAGCGTGCTCTTGCCGGCCCCATTGCGGCCGATGAAGCCCACCTTGACGCCGTCGCTCAAGGTGGCCTCGGCGTGGTCGAGCAGTACTTGGTCGCCGTATCGTTTGCACGCTTGGGTGATTTGCAGCAGACTAGCCATCGCGACTGAGACCCTCGGGACAAAACGGGATTGTACTGACGTTCGCGGTTGCGGATAAGTCCGTTTCGCAAGAGGGAACGGCACTGGTTCCGGCCAGTTGAGAAGGAGCCTGCGCCAAGGTTTCGCACCGGGCAGTCGCCTTGGTGTCCGCACAGCCAACAGTGGTTTGCGCGTCGATCGCAGGCCGCCCCAAGAACTGCGGCAACTACAGAGAAACGAGCAACGGCTGTATTGCAAGGCAAATGACGTTTGACAACGGACCCGTCGTCGCGAACAATGGAGTTACCCTATTGCCCCGCCCCAACTCGTCCCAGTTACGTTCCAACGTTGCCAATCCCGTTGCTACGGTGAGTCGATGAATTTACGCCGCTCGGATCGGCGCAAGACAGCTTTGCGGTCGGGGCATATCACGGACCTCGATGCCCCAAAGCGCCATGCGGTGGTGTGCGCCTGGTGCAAGCGATTGCAACGTCCGGACGGTTCGTGGGTCGCGCTGCCCTCCGGAGCCAGGGCTGCCGCGCCGGGGGAACTGGTCAGCCACGGCATCTGCGAGGACTGTTTGCGCTCGCAGAAGAAACCGCCGCCGCGTGGTACTGGCCGGAAGGGGGCCTGAAAAATGCTCGGTAGCTCAACGATCGCAACGCTGCTGATGGGCGCCGCCGCAGTCTGTTGCGGTGTGAATGCGCAGGCCCAGCCCGCCAAGGCCGATCCGGTCGGCGAACTCCAGAAACTAGGGGCCAGAATCAAGCTCGACGAGAAGAACCGGGTGATCCACGTCAATCTCGGCGAGCGCAAGGTCGCGGATGCCGACCTGGTTCATCTGAAGGGACTCGAACATCTCCAGGAACTCGATCTGACCAGAACGCGCATCACCTCGGCGGGGCTGGCCAATCTCCAGGACTTGAAGAAGCTGAAAAAGCTGTTTCTGACCGAAACCAAGGTCGATGATGCGGGCCTCGACCGGCTCAAAGGATTGAAAGCGCTCGAATTCCTGGGCCTGTCCGGCACCAAGATCGGCGATGCGGCGCTGGAGAAGCTGAAGGTGCTGACCGGCCTGCGCTACCTCTACTGCATCGGCACCGGCGTCACGGCGGGCGGCGTGGCCAAGCTCGAGAAAGCGCTGCCCGAGTGTTTCATCGCGCATTGACGCCGCCATTCCTTACCAATCAGGCATGTTGACCTGCCATCCTTTCTGGTTGTGGAAGAACTCGCAAAAAGACAGGATCAAGGGCCATTGAAATCAATCGCCTTTTCGCCGGACGGTCGAGCGCTGGCGACTGCTGACTGGGACACCATTCGGCTGGGGAACCCCGTCACTGGTCAGGAACGCCGCCGCCTGGCGGCCGACTGCTTCGGCGAGCGCTGTACGATCGCCTTCGCATCGCGATCCGCCAGAACCGGGCCATCGACGAGGTACGGCCCGATCTCGCAAGCTGGGAGCTTTGCCGGAACCGGCGACAGCCCTCGAATTCCGGAGTCGAGGCACAAGCAATTCGGTACTACGTCAGCAGCCGCAGCGCCAAGCCCCTGGCCTTTCGCTGGATGTAGTCATCCCGAGAGCGCCGGAAGTCCGGATCGAGTTCCGACAGCCGGCGCAGTCCGTCGCCGACCGCGATATCCGGGTCGATGGTGCGGACCTTGGGTGGGATGCGGATCGTCGGGTTGGCTTCGTCCACCACGAAGCGCGGGCGGCTGGAGAGCTGTGCCACCTGCTGCTGTACCTGCGCATCCCTGGCAGTGCGCAGCTTCTCCCATAACTGCTGGTCCACGGTCCAGAGGTCGGCTTCGCGGATGATGTCGCGCGCCAACGCCGTCTTGATGGCCTGGGCCGTCAATTCGTACAGCAGCAGTTCCTGCGGGTTCGACCAGAAGGCTTCATCCGTGGCCAGGTAGCGATAGCCCAGCAGTTGGGCGGTGGCGAGGTCGTCCACCGCCAGCCGGCCCTGGCGCACGACCAGGTGTTGCAGGGCTTGCCGGATGTCGCTCGCGGACAGGAGGTCCAGGGCCGAGGCGTCGCGCAGGAAGTAGTCGAGCCGGTCGGCGCACAGGCGCGGACTGGGTTGCTCCAGCAGCGGAAACGGCTCGTCCTGGAGAAAGTCGGTCCAGTTCAGGCCGTGCGCCTGGAGGATGCCCGGCACGTCCGAGCGAGCCAGCCACTCCGCTTTCTTCTGCTCGTGATAGCTGTGCGGACCGTGGGCGTCGAACACATGGTCGATCACATGACTGAAGGCCGTGTGGCTGACGTCGTGCAGCAGGGCCGCGACCTGTTCCCGCACCGAACCGCCGAGCCGGCGGACCAGCAGCATCGCGCCGCAGGAATGTTCGTAACGGGTGATGGGTCGGGTGTGGCCGAGGATGGCCGTGATGCCGTGCTGCAAGACGCCGTGCAGCCGTTGCACCACCCGCGAGTCCAGCAGCGCCAGGATCACCGGCTCCGCGATGGTGCAACGGCCGTGAATGGGATCGTCGAAATCCATGTCCGGTCGAACCGCCTCCCGATCGGCCCTGCGGGAACACGCCTGAAGTCCGCCGATGCGGCGAACCAAGTATACGTCGCGACCAGTCTCATGCCCGGCGCGAATCTTGCACGATCAGCAATGCCGACCGGGCTGCGAATTTGGCCGGCCAATCGGGACAATCCGCAGCGTCGCGCCAGCTAACCGCGATCCGCGCCCCACGGCCGGTTTTTTCGCGGCAAAATTCCGCTGGTGTTGTCACACTCGGCCAAACGGCACGTTATGGTTCATGTAGCGCCGCACCAGGCACTCGCAACGCGGCCCACTCCCTTCTTCAATTACCGCAAGGCGCATCATGTGGACTCACTGGACTCCAGGGTGGAACTGGTTCCGGCAGCCGACCGGGCACAAGTCCGCACGGAAGCAACTCCGTCGCCAGCCGACGCCGACCCGGCAATTCACCCCCGCTGCGAGCAACTCGAAGACCGCGTGGTGATGAGCGTCGCCGCCGAGGAGCAGCTGTTTATCTACGAACTCAACCGCGCCTGGCACGATCCGGTGGCCTATCAGCTCGAACGCAGCCTGCTGGTCAGCACATCGTAGCCCGCCGCTCCGCGGCGGAGCGAGCGGCGCGGCCGCGAGCGTCCCGCCGGTGAATGTGCCGTCTGCCGAACTGCGGATAGACCCCATCGCTGGGACTGCCGAGCGGCAGTGGGCAGACTTCGATAGTCCATTCGTTTTTTTGCCGAGGGAAGTTCCGCAAGCCGCCGGCAGGACGCTTGCGGCTGCGCCGCTCGCTCCGCCGCGGAGCGGCGGGCTACGATGTGCGGCTCAATGCCGCATGTCGAGCATCGACACGTTCGGGCAGATTTGCCGGATGCGGCGGGTCAGGTAGCCGCGCACGTCGCCCAGGGCCGTCATGCGCATCACGCGCTCGGCGATGTCGACGGCCATTTCCTGCGTCGTCTGCCGCAGCACTTCCTTGATCGTCGGCACGAACGCCGGACTCATGCTCAGCTTGCGCAGGCCCATGCCGAAGAGCGGCAGGAACAGCCGGGGCCGGGCCGCCATCTCGCCGCAGAGCGTCACCGGCTTGCCGCGCTGGTTGCACGCCTTGATGATCTGGTTCAGCAGCTTCAGGATAGCCGGGGCGAACGGCTCGCACAGGTGGGCCACCTTCGGGTTGTCGCGGTCGGCCGCCATCACGTACTGGATCAGGTCGTTCGAGCCGATGCTGACGAAATCGACCTCGTCGAGAATGGCGTCGATACAGAGCGCCGCCGCCGGCACCTCGATCATCACGCCCAGTTGCACGCCCTGGCCGATCGCCACGCCTTCCCGCCGCAGCGCCAGCTGCGTGCGCTCGATCACCCGCTTGAGCTTCAGCACTTCCTCGTAGGTCGAGATCATCGGCAGCAGCAAGCTGACCTGACCGAAGCGCGCGGCGCGGTAAATGGCGCGCAGCTGCGTCTGGAACAGCTCCGGATGCGCCAGGCTCAGCCGGATGCTGCGCCAGCCCATGAAGGGGTTCGCTTCCCGGTGCTCGCCCAGGTACGACAGCTGCTTGTCGCCGCCGAGGTCGAGCGTGCGGATGGTGACGCGATGGTTCGGCGCGGCGTCGATCACCGCTTTGTAGGCTTCGAGCTGTTCCTCCTCGTTGGGCACCGAGGGATGGGTGAGGAAGAGGTACTCGGTGCGGTACAGGCCGACGCCGCCGGCCCCGACG
>JAGVLI010000599.1 GCA_020054355.1 Planctomycetales bacterium
GACCAGTCCCCGGTTGGACTGGTCCGCACAGCGGACCCTACGGCATTTCCGCGTCAGTAATCCCGTCTCGAGAACCACCAGCAAGAAAAAGCCAACAAGCCGGCGATCCAAAAGATCGTGACCAGAATCGTCTCGTCCCAGCGGATGGCTTCGTAGTCCTTTTCGACCGCTTTGGCGTTCGCGCTGTCGGGGTCGACCAAGGAACGATTGATGAGCCGCTTCGTGAGGTAATCGAGGTCCGCGTAGTGCGGCGTGACAAAGTGCAAGAAATCGACCGTGGGATAGACCCAATTGGCCAGGCGTTTGGATTGCTCATCCGGGCTGCGGCCGAGTTTGTCGGGCCGCCGGCTGTCGGCGTAGGGGTACGCGATGCCGATGCCGAACAGCACCGGCCAGGCAGCCACCGACATGAGAATCGCGACGATGGGGCTGCGGGTCAAAACACCCATTAGCGTCGAGATCGAGTAGTAAATGGCGAACTGAAACGTGTAGACGAACACACACGGCAGCCAGCCGTTGATCCAGACGCCGGTGCGCAATCCGAGTACCAGCCAGATGCCTACCATGATGATGAGCGTGTTGACGAACATGAAGGTCAAGCCGCCCAGAAACTTGTAGCTCAACAGCGTGACGCGGTGGATCGGCTTCGACAGCAGCAAGTCCACCGTTCCCTTTCGCAGCATGTTGGGGATGAAGAATGCCGTGATAATGCAGCCGAGGAGCATGGTGATGCCTGCGCCCCAGTTGCCGATCAGGTAGTAGGTGATGAACATGAGTTGGTCGTTGAGCGGCAGCTGAAAGACCGACAACGGCAAGGCGCCGAAGAACAGCGCTGGCTCATGGATCCAACGGCGACGGTCGTTGATCTTCGTACCCCAAGTCTCGATCCGGAAGCGCACCTCTTTGGGGTCTTCGGCTGCCAGCGGCGTCACAGCGGCTTTCTCCGCCAGCGGACTGCCGATCAGTTCGTTCTTCAGGCCCCTGGCGAGCACCTCGTTCGTTTGTCTGACTTCCGCCGCTTCCTTTTCGGACGAGAATTTCAGCACCATGACATAGCGGTAATCACCTAGCCAGGGTTCACTGGCCGAATTGGTCTGTTCGAAATCGATGAACTCGACCCGCTCGCCCTTGCCTTGGGTTTTCAGTTCAGTCATGAAGTTAGTTAATTCGCTCAGCCGGTTCATGGTCTCGTCCAAGGGCACCCGCCGAAACGACAGGCTGCCCACCAGCAAGACGACCAGCAACGACAGGCCGACCGTGAAGTACAGTACCTTGGTATCGAGGGCTTCCCGCAAGGAATCCTTCAGGATGGCGACGAATTTCATAGGTGGCACCCAGCTATTCTGAATTCGGCAGTCAGGTTGGCGGTCGAGTGAGTCAGCGTTTCCGAGCCATCGGCATATCGATCCCCGGCTCCGCCGCCAGCACCGTTTCCACGAACAGGTCTTCCAGCGTCTGTCGCTTTTCGAGCAGATGGCGGATGCTCAGGCCGCGCGCCCGCAGCAGATCGACCACCGGATCGATATTCTGGCCGTCCGCCAGGTCGAATTCCCACATGGTGCCGACCGGCCGGACCTTGTAGCCCTTCCCTTCCAGGTCTGCCGTCGGCAGCGTCTGGCCGTCCGCCAGGCCGACGACGAACTGGCCGCGCATCTGCGTCAACTCGGCGATGGTCCCTTCGCGGATCAGCTCGCCTTGCTGCAAGATGGCCACCCGGTCGCAGATCAGTTCGACTTCGCTCAGCAAGTGCGAGTTGAGGAAAATGGTCGTGCCTTGGGCCTTCAACTCGGTCATCAGCTGGCGGATTTCCCGTCGGCCGACCGGATCGACGCCGTCGGTCGGTTCGTCCAGGAAGATTACATCCGGCTTGTGCAGGATGGCCTGGGCGATGCCGAGCCGCTGCTTCATGCCCTTGGAGTAGGTGCGAATCTTGTAGTCCATGCGGCCCTTCAGCCCCACGATCTCCAGCACTTCATGGCTGCGGCGCAGGCGCTCCATCGCCGGCATGCCCAGCAGGCTGCCGTAGAAATCGAGCAAGCTGGCCCCGGTGTGGTAGTCCGGGAAACGATGGTCTTCCGGCAAGTAGCCGATGCGCGAGCGCACCACCGGCACGCCGACCGGCACGCCGAGCAACTGGGCATCGCCGAAAGTCGGCTTGGTGATGCCCAGCATGATCTTGACGAGTGTGGTCTTGCCCGCGCCGTTCTGGCCGAGCAGGCCGAAAATTTCGCCCTTGCGCACCTGGATGCTGACGGCTTTCAGGGCCTCGATCTTCTTGTACTGCTTGCAGAGCTTGCTGGTGGCGATGACCGTGTTTGAGCCGCCGATGGGGCGCATCGTCGGCGCGGTCTGCACGGCGGTGGAACCTCGCTCTGGCTGTTCTGGCACGATGGGCCTCCCCAATACATCATCAAGCCGATGGCGTTGCGCTGGTTATTCGCTGACCGTTCGCGAACATTTGCTGCCGCCGGCTCGTGGGTTAGGATTCCGATCCTGACAAATTTGGCAGCCTGTCAGGATCGGAATCCTAACCCACGGGACCAAAGGCCCGCGGCAGCCTAACTTGTACGCCGAGGTGGCAATCTATCATCCCGCCGCCTGGCTGTCCATTGGCCGCTTCCTGGTGATTTTCCCGTAACGCGGGATATACTGTGCGCATCATCTCCACCGCGCACTGGGAGGCCCGCTCATGCACCGCTTCGCCGTTTGCTGTCTGTTGCTCTTGCTCGTCGGCTGTGGGAAGAAGGACCGCACCGGCTCGAAGGACCTCGAAGCCATCATGAAGGGCCAGCCGACCACCTACTGGATCGAGCAGCTGACCAATCCCGACGAGGAAAAGCGGACCGTAGCGGTCAAGCTGCTGGTGGAGAACGGCAAGAAGAACGAGTACGTCGTCGAAGACCTGGCGGACGCCCTGGAAACCAAGGACGACCCCGACCTGCGCATCGCCGTCTGCGCCGTCCTGGAGCGCATCGGCTTGAACGCCAACACCAAGGACGTGGTTTCGTCGCTCAAGAAGCTGTTGCTGGTGAAGGACGACCGGGTCGCCAACGCCGGCGCCAAGGCGCTGTGGCGGCTCAACAAGGATGAAGCCCGCATCGCCGGTGTCGCGCCGCCGGCCCCGGAGAAAAAGTAGCCTGCCGCGCGGTAGGTCCGGCGAGCCGAGCCGGACCGGAAGCGCCGGAAGCAGCATGATTTTGCAAAGTCCGGGTGCCGCTCGGCTCGCGGCGCCTACCGGATCATCACGCCACGCCGACCAGGTTCTTCAGCAACATGCCGACGAGATAGGACAGGATCGCCGCGCTGCCGCCGATGGCCAGCGTTTCCAGCCCGGCCAGGTACCAGCGGTGCTCGACGTAGCGGCCCTTCAGCGCGCCCACGACAAAGAAGGCCGCCCCGGTAATCAGGCTGCTCCACAGGAAGGGCGACGCGAGGCCGCCGGGCACCTGCGCGGTGTAGAGGTACGCCAGCAACGGCAGCAAGCCGACCAGCACGAAGGCCCCGAAGGTGGAGAACGCCGCTCGCCAGGGCGATGGACCTTCCAGCACCATGCCCAGTTCTTCCCGGAGCATGGTATCCACCCAGCGATTGCGGTCGGCGGTGATGACCGCCACCACCCGCTCCAGGTCAGCGCCGTGAAAGCCCTTGGAAGCGAAGATCTGGCGAATTTCCTCGCGCTCGCCGTCGGGCAGCAAGGCGACGTGCAGTTCCTCGGTACGGCGGGCGCGCTCGCGCAGGTGCTGGTCGGCGCGGGTGGCCAGGTAGTTGCTGACGGCCATGCTGAAGCCGTCGGCGATCAAGTTCGCCGTGCCAGATCGGAAGA
>JAGVLI010000349.1 GCA_020054355.1 Planctomycetales bacterium
TCAACTACGTGACGCCCGGCTTCGCCACGGCGGTGTTCGTCTCCGCCTGGGGCGTGCAGCGCATCCGCACCACGGCCGAGAGCCATCGCCGGATTGCCATCATCGAGGTCATGGGCCGGCATTCGGGGTACCTGGCGCTCGGCGCTGCTTACGGCCAGCCCGACATCGTGCTGATCCCGGAAGTGCCCTTGAACGTCGATCGGCTCGTGGAACGGGTGATCGACATCTACGACTTGCAGAAGAACGTGGTCATCGTCTGCTCGGAAGGCGTCGTCGATGAAGCCGGCCGCGAACTGGGCGCGGAGCAGAACTCCACCGATCCCGCCGGCAACAAGGTGTTGACCGGAGCGGCCGAGGCGCTGCGGCAAATCCTGATCCAGCGCCTGGGCGATACGTACTTCACCAGCAAACGGCGCAACGAATCGGCGCGCTCGGCCATCTTCACTCGAAAGGTCGGCCATACGCAGCGCGGCGGCCAGCCCATCTACTTCGACCGCTTTCACGCGGCCCAGCTGGGCGGCTACGCCCTGGACCTGCTGCTCGAAGGCCAGGTCAACGGCGTGGCCATCTTGCAGTACAGCCCGGAGCGCGGCTTCTACGTGGACGGCGTCAACGGCAACGACTTCCGCGACCGCTGGGGCGTCATCCACGCCCGACAGGCGCCCCCGTCCTTCTACGACCCGGAGCGTCTGGGCGTGTCGCGGCTCGGCGTCGAGTACCTGTTGCCGATCTTCAACTCGGCCGTCGGCCCCGACGACCTGGAAATCGTCCGGCACACCTTGTTCCACTCCGGGAACCTGACGCAGCCGTATCACTCCGTCAACGTCGATATCAACAAGCGCATTTGCTATCTCGACTGACCCCCCCGGCGAGCTGGGAGCGTCGGCGACCGGAGTGAACGCAGCTGCTCTGGCTTCACTCCGGTCGCTTGCGCTCCGTTGCCGCACCGGTTTTTTATGCCGAAGGCGTAAAGACCAGCGCGACGCCTCTGCACGCTCCCGTCCTCGGCTCGCCGGAACTGCTCGCCATGCGGCCGGCGCAAGAATGGGATGCTCCCCCTTCACTCCCGAGTTGGTAATCTCCGTCGCCGTCGGTTATGCTCGAACGCATGTCGGATGAGCTTGTCAACGTGACCTGTCCCAGTTGCGGCCAGCGCTGCGAGGCCCACTTCAGCGCGCCCCAGGCGGACCCTCCGCGCTGGGACGAACCGGAAATCGCCGCAGCCGTGCGCTGTCCGTTCTGCGAGTGGGAATTCGTCTGCAACGAGCACGGCGAGGTAGCCGACGACGGCGAACTGGATTCTCAGCCACTTCTTACGGTAACTGCCGAGGGTGAACTGGACGCGGACGACCTCCGCCAGACCACGTGCCCCTGCTGCGCCCGCCGGCTGGAAGCCAGCACCGCCGAAATCGAATTCTGTCGGGGCTGCCAGCATCACTTCGTCGTCCAGGAAGCGCCCTTCCGGGCGGAGAGCTATTTCACCGAAACCGGCGATGAGGACAACGGCTATGGCCCGGAAGCGGAGGAAATGCTCTGCCCCATGTGCCAGGATTACGGCGACCTCGATGGTCCCGAGTTCGATCCGCTCCCTGGGGGCTGGGTGCAGTGTCGGCCTTGCGGCTGGGAATTCTTCGCACCGGACTTGTGCCAGGAACTCTGGGACAGTCACCGGCGTTGGGGTTGGGCCGGTCGTCCGCGCCGGGTCCGTTACGTGGTGGCCAGCGACGGCAGCGGGGATTTCCGCTCGCTGACCGCAGCGCTCGACCGGGTCGGCGAACGAGGCGAGCTGGTCGTCCGTCCCGGCACTTACGCGGAGCCACTCGTCGCCGACTTCCGCCGGCTGAAGATCGTCGCGGACGGTTCGCCCGACGAGGTTCGTCTCGTCGGCGGACTGAAAGCAACTGCCGCCAGGCTGACGGTGCAGGGCGTGACGCTGACCGGGCCAGTCGTGCTCCATCACACGCGGGCGCTTCTTGAACGCTGCGAAATGGGCTGGAGCCGTCAGGTTGGCGTATTCGTGTCGGGGTCGCGCAGCCGGGTGCGGCTGCTCCATTGCGGGGTGCGCAACTGCGAGCAAGCGGCCGTGTCGGCGACGCGGGGCGCCGTACTCCTCCTTACCGACTGCCAGCTGTCCGGCAACACTGGCGACGGCGTGCTGGTCGAGGAAGGCGCCTGGGCCAGGTTGCGCCGCTGTCACATCACGACCAATCGCGGCGCCGGCGTCCGCGTGCGGCCTCACAACGCGCTCTTCATGCACCAGTGTCTGATTGCCGAAAACGACGGGACGGGGATTGCCTTGCACGGCGGCCGGGCCTTGCTCCGCGACTGCCGTATCGTCGATCAGAAAGCGACGGGAATCACGGTCGGCCGGCGAGGACGACTTCTGCTGTGGCGCTGCCAACTTCAGGGCAGCCGCCGGGACGGGCTGCGGCTCGGAAGGCGCGTACGCGCGGCGCTGGTGAACTGTGAGATCACCGGCAACGGCAATGCCGGCATCGCGGCGGGTTCCGGCGCGCGTGCCATGCTGCGTCGCTGCGCGGTGGATGGCAATGGCCTCGGACTTCGCTTGGCGGCCTCGGGGCGTGTCGGCTTGCGCGGCTGCAAGTTCACCGATAATGGCGCTGGCTGGGATGTCGCACCGGGCGGCGTGGTCGTGCTGCATGACATCTAAGTACAGCCCTGCGGGGAAAAGGGGCCGAGTTCTTCCCAAGCCGGCCGCTCGGCGGCCGGCGAACTACTGCTGCGTCGGACGGCCGCCGAGCGGCCGGCTTGGGAAGAGAGCGGCCTCCTTTTGATGCAATGGGGTACTAAGATAATCCAGCATGGATTATCAAGTCAGCCTCGACACCTACCGCGGCCCGCTCGACCTGCTGCTCTACCTGGTCAAGCGCGACGAGATCGACATCCGCGACATCTCCATTTCCCGGCTGACCGAGCAGTTCCTGGAACACCTGCGCGTCATCGAGCTGATCGACGTGGAGCTGGCCGGCGATTTCCTGGTGATGGCCGCCACCCTCATGGAGATCAAGAGCCGGTTGCTGTTGCCGCGCGCCGAAGGCACGGCCGAGGACGAAGCCGACCCTCGCCAGGAGCTGGTCCGGCAGCTGATCGAATACAAGAAGTTCAAGGACGCAGCCGTATTGCTGGAAGTCCAGGCGGAAAAACAGCTGGCCCGCCTGCCGCGCCAGCCCGTGGAGACGCCGCCGGAACTCGACCCGGCCAAGCAGCCGTTGCAAGCCGTGGAACTATGGGACCTGGTCAGCGCCTTCGGCCGGCTGATGCGGGAAACCCTCGCCCTCGCGCCCCAGCAGATCGTGCTCGACGAGACGCAGATCACCGACCACATGGACAACATCCTGCGTCAACTCGAGGGCAAGCCGCGCTTGCCATTCTCGGAAGTGTTCGCCCCGCCGCACACGCGCGGCCGGTTGTTGGGCCTGTTCCTGGCCCTGCTGGAACTAATCAAGTCGCGGCGGCTCAGCGCCGAACAGCCCGAACCGTTCGGCGACATCTGGCTCACCGTGCCGCCGCCACGGAATGACGACGGTCCAAGCCCGAATGACGAAAGCAGGTCGAAGGCCTGATGCCGAAACCCGAAGCGGCCCGATGATCGTTATTCGGATTTCGGCCTTCGTGCTTCCTTCGTCATTCGGATTTCGGTATTCGGGCTGGCGGGACAATGGCCTGCACGCCGCCGTTCGACTACAAAGGTTGCAGAGGAATGGAGTGAACCGGACCTCAACATAAAGGAATAACGATTATGAGCGAAGTGATGGAACCCGCCGTCGCCCCGTCGCCGGCCGAGACCGCCGAACTGACGCCCGCCCTGCTGCGCGTGTTGCAGGAGAGCGCCGAACCGCTGACCGTACCGAAGATCCGCGCCGCACTGCCGCCGGCGCTGCGCTCGCAGAACCTCGAGGAAGCGCTGCAACGCCAGGTCGCGGCCCA
>JAGVLI010000347.1 GCA_020054355.1 Planctomycetales bacterium
GGCGCAGGCTCCGACACGGCGGCCCAGCCCGAAGCGCCCAAGCCGCAAAGTCAAACCGAGTGGCCGATGTTCGGCGGCAGTCCCCAGCGCAACCCCGTCAACTTGCGGGAAGCCGCGTTCGAGCATTGGGCGGTCGAGAAGAAAGATCAGCAGGGCAAGGTCATCAGTCCCGCTCTGAACATCAAATGGTCCGTGGCCCTGGGCAGCCGAACTTACGGCGGGCCAGTGATCGCGGGCGGAAAAATTTTCATCGGCACCAATAATGGATATCCACGCAATCCCAACATCAAGGGCGACAAAGGCGTGGTCATGTGCTTCCGCGAATCGGATGGTCAGTTCCTCTGGCAAGCCGTCCACGACAAGCTGGCCGGCGGCATCGCCAACGACTGGCCGAACCAAGGTATTGCCTCGCATCCCGTCGTCGAGGGCGACCGACTGTACTACGTCAGCAACCGTTGCGAGCTGATCTGCGCCGACGTCAACGGCTTCCTCGACGGCAAGAACGACGGCGTGCAGGACGAGCAATACCGGGACCAGATCGACGCCGACGTCATCTGGCGGCTCGACATGATGAAGAACCTCAAGGTCATGCCGCACAGCCTGGCGGCTTGCTCGCCGCTGATCGCGGGCGAGTTGGTGTTTGTCGTGACGGGCAACGGCGTGGACGAAGTCCACACCAACATCCCGTCGCCCAGCGCGCCCAGTTTCCTGGCGGTGGAAAAAAAGTCGGGTAAAGTCCGCTGGCAGAATAACTCGCCGACCAGCAAGGCCGTCGGCGTGGAGAAGGTGCTTGACTACAAGCTGTACGAAAGCTCCGCCCTGAAAGGGTTGGTGAATCGTGGCGAAGTCCTGATGCACGCGCAGTGGTCCAACCCGGCCTACGCAATGGTGCAGGGCAAACCGCAAGTCATTTTCCCCGGCGGCGACGGCTGGCTGTATAGCTTCGAGCCGGAAACCGGCAAGCTCATCTGGAGGTTCGACGCCAATCCTAAAGACGCCAAGTGGGAAGTGGGCGGCCGGGGCGGCCGGAGTGATTTCATCGCCACCCCCGTGGTCGTCGGCGACCGGCTGTACATCGGCACCGGACAGGACCCGGAGCACTACGAAGGCGTCGGCCACCTCTGGTGCATCGACATCACCAGGACCGGCGACGTTTCTCCGGAACTGGTGGTGGACGGCAAGATTTTCCCACCCAAGACCAAGCCGAACCCGAACTCGGCCGTGGTCTGGCATCACGGCGGTCCCACCACCAAGGAAGATGAGAAGAAGTACCATCGCGACTATTACTTCGGCCGGACCATGAGCACGGTCGCGGTCCATAACGGCCTGGTGTTCGCCCCGGAAATCTCCGGCTACGTCCATTGCCTGGATGCCAGCACGGGCAAGCTCTACTGGGCTTACGAGATTCCCTCCGGTATTTGGAGCAGCCCGCATGTGATCGGCGACAAGGTTTATGTCGGAATCGAGGACGGCGAGGTCTGGATTTTCGAGGCCAGTGCAATTTGTCGCGTGCGAAAAACCATCGACATGGGCCGGCCCATCCAGTACACGGGCATTGTGGCCGTGAACCGAGTGCTATACGTGGCTACGGATTCGCGTTTGTACGCGATTGGCGGCAAATGATCCGTTCAGCAAGTAAAGACCTGTGGAGCCTGGTCCTGGATCAACCGCAAGTCGATCCAGTCGAGCTGGTCGAGGCTATCGAGGAACAGGTGCGGCGCGGCGATCTGGATTACCGCAGCCGACTCCTGATCCACGATAGCCTCGACGCACTGGCTGATTCCTGGGGCAAGGATCGTTTGTTGGATTGGTTGCAGCGAACTCCCGAGCGCGCCACTGTCGAGGACATTTGGCATCGGCAATACGAAAAGCTGGGCTTCCCATTCCTGAAGAACCGAATCATGGAAGCCACCCGCCCCGAAACCGTGCGCCAGTTCTTCCGGGAACTGTCGCAGCATGTGAGCCGCCCCGTCCGCCTGGAAGTAGCCGGAGCCATCGCCTTGATCTTGCCCGGCTACCTGACGCGGCGCACGGAAGACATCGACGTTGTCAATGAAGTCCCGGAGGAATTGCGTTCTCAGCACGCCGTGCTGGGACGACTGGCCGAACGCTACGGACTGGAATTGGGGCACGTGCAGTCGCATTATTTCCCCAAGGACTGGCAACAACGGCTGCATTCCCTCGAACCGTTTGGGCAGCTGCAAATTGCCTTGATCGATGTTTACGATGTATTTTTGAGCAAGCTATTCAGCGCGCGGGACAAGGACCGCGACGACCTCCGCATGCTGCTGCCGCAACTGGACAAGGAAACCATCGTCCGCAAGCTGCGCGAGACGACCCAGGATATGCTGGCCGCCGCTGGGCTGCGGGAAAAGGCCGAAAAAAACTGGTACATCCTAACCGGAGAATCTCTACCGTCATGAGCACCACCGCCACCCCCGGCACCGCCGCCGCCGACCAGGTCAAGCAGGCCCAGGACAAGCTCGACGCCCACGTGCGCGAGACCATCAACTGGCACTTCGACCCCGAGAACGGCACCCCCTTCTGGCTCGACGCCGTCGCCGGCAAGAACCCGCTGCTCAAGCTGGACTTCGATCCGCGCAAGGAAGTGAAGTCCTTCACCGACCTCAAGAAGTTCGGCCACTTCGAGGACGACTGGCTGCGCGGCGGGCCGTTGCGCCGCTGGGTGCCCAAGGCGTACCACCAGAAGCCTATCTATGTGTTCGAGACCGGCGGCACCACCGGCATCCCCAAGAGCCGCGTCGTCGTCGAGGACCACTGGATCGACTACGAGATGTTCAGCGACACCTTGCCCGAAAAGTTCTTCCCCAAGGGCAGCAACTGGCTGATGCTCGGCCCATCCGGCCCGCGCCGGCTGCGCCTGGCCGTCGAGCATCTTTGCCAGTTCCGCGGCGGCATCTGCTTCTGCGTCGATCTCGACCCGCGCTGGGTCATCAAGCTCATCAAGAAGGGCTGGATGGAGCACCTGAAAGCCTACCAGGAGCATTGCATCGACCAGGCGATGACCGTACTGTCGGCCAGCCACGACATCAAGTGCATGTTCACCACGCCCAAGCTGCTCGATTCGCTCTGCACCCGGCTGGAGAAGGAAGGCACGACGCTGGCCAAGCAGGGCATCACCGGCGTCTTCTGCGGCGGCACCGAGATGACCTCGCAGTGGATCCGCTTCGCCATCGAGGAGTTCCTGGGGAAAGACGTGTACATCGCGCCGACCTACGGCAACACCCTGATGGGCCTGGCCGCCAGCGACCAGCCGGTGCCGCCCGACTACAAGATTTGCTACTACGCCCCGCAGCCGCGCGCCGTCGCGGAAGTGGTCGATTTCGACGACAACGACAAGCTGGTGCCGCACGGCAAGGACGGCCGGGTGATGCTGACCACGCTGACCAAGGAGCTGTTCGTGCCGCGCTTCATGGAGCGCGACGAGGGTCTGCGCGAGCTGCCCAGCTCGAAGTACCCCTGGGACGGCGTCAGCGGCGTGAAGCCCTATCGCGGCTTCGCGGCGACGACGACGGTGGGGGTGTACTAAACGGAGGGCGCGGACATGGCCGAATCCAGGTCGCTAACCAACGAGCAGCCGCACGTTTCCACCGCTGAAGAGCAGGAACGCGCTGACTGGGACATCTGCTTGAAAACTCCACCGCTTCGGCATCAGGGCACGATCCAGGTCAGGCTCAAGGCCACGGGGCGAGGCAAACCGCTGCCTGTTCCCGATCCCAGCGCGGAGGGATAGCGGCCCATGACTGGATTGACTTATCCCTGGTATCGAGTTGTTTCCGGCGATGACCTGGAACAGGGAGACTTGATTGAAGCGTGTCCGGTGTTTCTTCCTCCCGATGACCTGGATGCAGCTTCGGCGGCCGTGACCACCTTTAACTGGGAAGAACGCGATGTGGTGGTGATGACCCAAACTTGCGACTTGGTGAAAGGCAGGGAGAAAGTAACCGAGGTGCTGCTGTGTCCCATCTGGCAGCGTTCCGAACTGACCGAAGGCTATCTGGCGACGAGCAAGGGCCTGGAGGACGCGCGGCGCGGCAATTTGCCTGGGTTCCACTTGGTGGCGGCTTGCTCCTTGGCCGGGTGGGAACGCGACGTGCGCGTGGTGGACTTTCGCCGCGTGTACTCGTTGCCTGTGGGTTTTTTGCGCCGGCAAGCCAGCCGCGCCGACCGATTGCGCTTGCTGCCGCCGTATCGAGAACACCTGGCGCAGGCGTTCGCCCGCTTCTTCATGCGGATCGGCTTGCCAGCGGACATCCCGCCGTTTCGTTGACGGCCAGCATGGTCCTGCCGCAGCTGCGCCGCGACGACGGTGAGCGTGTACTAGGGCAGTCTGCGGCTGTGCGGAGAACTCAGCCGGTTCGCGACGCTTCGGAGAAGCGTGCTGACCTGAAGTGGTCGGAGAGCTGAACGCGTTACATCGTCATGATCCGCCGCACGGCGACCGGATATAGCGTGGACGTGCCCGACGTACCGGGTTGCATTGCCACGGGGATGACCGTGGAACATGCCCGTCAGCAAATCGCCGAGGCGCTCGAAGGACATTTGGAAGTGATGCGCGACGCCGGTGAGAGCACGCCGGCGCCGGCATCCGAATTCGAGTTCTCCGTGGATGACGACGCTGGCGAAGAATACTGCAGCTGGGTTGAAGTCGAAATCGAAGCAGCCGTCTCAACCGGCGTTGCCGTTCGGCCGAAGGCCAAACGGAAGCGGTAACCAACATCGCCGGCAAGAAAACCGGGACCACGAATCGGAAAGGCATCGATCCATGCACTGCCGCACTGGTCTGAAAACGTTGCTTCTCCTGGTCTGTCTGCCTGTATTCGCCCTCGCCGCTGACCCGCCCAAGCAGCCGCGCGTGCTGCTGATCGGCGATTCGATTTCCATCGGCTACACGCCGCACACGACCAAGCTGCTGGAAGCCAAGGCGAAAGTCACGCACCATGCCGGCAACGCCCAGGACACGCGCAACGGCCTGAAACTCCTGCAATCCTGGCTGAAGGACGGCCCCTACGAGGTCATCCACTTCAACTGGGGCCTGTGGGACCTGGTCGATGGCGGCAAGGCGGCGCCCATCGACGAGTACGAGAAGAACCTGCGCGAGCTGGTCAAGCAATTGAAGGAAACGAAAGCCAAGCTGATCTGGGCCAGCACCACGCCGGTGCCCGAAATCAACGGCCGCAAGCGGCGCGACACCGACGTGGTCGCCTACAACGCCGTGGCCAAGAAGATCATGGAGGAGAACAAGATTCCGATCGACGACCTGTACGAATTCGCCAAACCGCAGCTCGACAAGATCCAGCAGAAGAACGACGTGCATTTTTCCAAGGCAGGCTCCGAGGAACTGGCGAAGCAGGTGGCGCGGAGCATCGAGAAGGCGCTGGAAGGGAAGTGAGGCGAGCGATGCCGTCGCCGTTTCCGGGCATGGACCCGTACATCGAAGCAACTGGTGAATGGGGCGACTTTCATACGAGCCTCCTGGCGGCGGTGCGCGGCAAACTGAATGCCGTGCTGCCGCGCCGCTACCGCGCCAAGGTCGATCTGTTTGTCTTCATCCACGAGCCATCCCGCAGGCGCCGGCGGAGATATTATGTGGAGCCGGACGTGTATGTCGTCGAGCGATCCCGTGCGCGGCCTGCCGATAGCGCAACTGTGTTTGCTGCGCCTTCAGCGACGATTACCTTGCCGCCGATCCGTAAGAAACACAAGTCAGTTTTGATTGTTGATCGGCAATCCGACCGCGTCGTGACGGTGATCGAAGTGCTGAGCCCATCAAACAAAGTGGCTGGAGACGACCGGACAGATTACCTCCACAAACGGGGCGAGTACCTCGGGAGCCGGGTCAACTTGGTGGAGATCGATTTACTCCGGGGCGGCCCGCGCTTGCCGCTCAGCAGACCGGCTCCCGCGATCCGAGACTATTACGTAATGGTTTGTCGTGCGTGGGAGTTCCCGCGCGCCGACCTGTGGGATTTCACGATCCGCGACGTGCTCCCTGGTATTCCGATCCCGCTGGCGGAGGACGTTCCAGATGCGATCCTGCCACTGCGCGCATGTGTTGATCGAGCTTACGATGAAGGGTCTTACGATACCGAACTCGACTACGAAAGTCCGCTGACGCCGCGGCTCAGTAAGGCTGACGCCGTCTGGGCGCGCGAACTGCTGGCCGCCCGCTCGAACTGATGCCGCGTGGAAAGACTGCGGGGAAACTGCCCGGAGCAGGAGGTGAAGCAATGCCGTCGCCGTTCCCGGGCATGGACCCGTATATCGAAAGTCCGGGCACCTGGTCCGATTTCCACGGAACATTCTTGATGAGCATCCGGGCGGAATTGAACCGCAGCCTGCCGCCAGGATACGTGGCGCGCTGGGACCGTTATGTCTGGATCGATGAATCAAGCGCGGAACCCCAGGAGTTGCTCGGGCGGCCGGACACATTTGTTTCGGATACCTTGGGACGCAGTGACGGTCACGAAGCCCGAGAAGCGCTGGCCGCTCCTGCCATCGTGCAAGTGCCAGTGATCGAACCCCAGGGAAAGCCTTTCCTTAAAATTATCGACATGCAGGGCAGGCGCGTCGTCACGGCTGTTGAATTGCTGAGTCCGGCGAACAAGACCCTCGGTCCCAAACGGGACGCTTACTTGACGAAACGCGAAGATTACTTCAGGACCAAAACCAACTTGGTGGAACTCGATTTCCTGCGTTCGGGGCAGCGGCCGCCCGTCGATGGCAGGCTGCCTCCGGCGGACTACTATATCCTGATCTGCCGGGCTTGCGATTATCCGCAAGCGGGCATTTGGCCCTTGTCCGTCCGGGATTCGTTGCCGAGCATTCCGGTCCCGCTTAACTCGGCGGAACCGGCAACCTGGCTGGCCCTCCAGCCATGCTTGGTGCGGACGTATGACGAAGCCCGGTTTTCCGAGGACATCGACTACACGCAGCCGCCCGAACCGCCGTTACGCGAACCCGACGCCGCCTGGGCGCGCGAACTGCTCGCCGCCCGCAAGAACTGATATTCCGACAGCAAGCCTTGCGCGAGCATGAGGATGGCACGACTGCGGGTATATTGACCGGAGCAGGAGGTGAAGCAATGCCGTCGCCGTTCCCGGGCATGGACCCGTACCTGGAAGACCCGACCATCTGGTCCGAATTTCACGGCAGATTGGCGGTGACGGCAGCGACCGCGCTGAATCGCGTGCTGCCGAAAGGCTATGTTGCCCGGATGGATCGTTATGTTTGGATTCACGATCCCAGCACGAAGGCCAACGTGCTGCTGGGTGAACCGGACGCCTATGTCACCGGGTCGGAACAGACGGTGGCTGCCCAATCGGCACGAGAACGCTCGGCGACAGCCACCGCCGCGATCGTCTTTCCGGTAAGGCGGCGCCAGGGCAATCGCTTTATCCGGATCATCGATCCCAAGAGTAAGCGAGTCGTGACCGCGATCGAAATCCTCAGTCCGGCGAATAAGACCGGCGGCTATCGCCGGGCGTATCGGCGCAAACGCGAGGAATACCTGGCCCGCGGAGTTCACCTGGTGGAAATGGACTTTCTGCGCAAGGGCCGGCGCTTGCCCCTGGGCCTGCTGAAGCCGCCGCGCAGCGACTACTACGTCCTGGTGTGCCGGGCCGCGGAAACTCCCCATGGAGACATCTGGAACCTGTCCGTCCGCGACCCGTTGCCGACCATTCCGATTCCGCTGGACCCTGGCGTGGCCGACGTGCAATTGCCCTTGCGTCCGTGCTTCGACCAGGTCTACGAAGAGGCACGGTTCGCCGAGGAGATCGACTACACGCAGCTGCCCGAACCGCCGCTGCGCGAACCCGACGCCGCCTGGGCGCGCGA
>JAGVLI010000431.1 GCA_020054355.1 Planctomycetales bacterium
AACGCATCCTCGACATCCCGTGGGTCGTCGAGCACGCGCCGGCAGACGCCCAGCACCATCGGCCCGTGCCGCTGCACCAGTTGAGCGAAGGCCGGTTCGTCGCCTTCCCTGGCGAAACGCTCGAGCAACCCGGCGTCGGTCAGCCCGGTCGTCCGCTGGGGGTCGAGCATCTCCCGGAAGCGGCGCAGGACGTTGCGAATCGGACCGACCGCCATGAATTCGGCTCCCTGGGGCGTTCTGACCCTTATTACTGCCCAGGCTCGTCGCAGCGCATACAACTTTTTTCGGAATTCAGTCGGTCGTGGCGGAAGTGAGGTGGCCCGAAACCGAAAACGAGCCGGAGGCGAACGCTGCGACCCAGCGCTCGCCTCCGGCTCGCGGCTAAACGGCGGGGAGCGTTCTCAGTCGCCGCGCAAGGTCAACCCATACTGCGCCAGCTTCTCGCGGACCTCGTTGAGCGAGGTCATGCCGAAGTTCTTGGCTTCGAGCAGTTCGTCGGCCGAGCGCTGGATCAACTCGCCCAGGCCGTTGATGCCCAGCCGGTTCATGCACTTGCGCGCCCGCACCGACAGGTTGAGGTCGCTCACCGGCTTGTTGAGGACGGCCTGCTCCTCGGCGCTGAGCGGCGCTGCCCCGCGATGGGTGCGCATCTCGTACTGGCCGCCTTGTTCCAGCGACTGGCCCAGCCGCAGCCCCTTCGACCCCATCATCTCCTTGATTTCCAGCAGCGAGGTTTCGCCGAAATTCTTGCTGGAGAGCAACTGCTGCTCGGTGACGCGGGTCAGGTCGCCCAGCGTGCGGATGTTCATCTTCTTCAGGCAATTGCGGCTGCGGACGGACAGCTCGAAGTCCGTCACCGGGATTTCCAGCACCTGGCCGAACTTGGTCTGGGCAAACTCGTCTTCCGGCGAGTAGTACATGTTCAAGCTGTGCTGGGCGTCCTTGAGGAACAGCCGGGCCTGCTCGTCGGTCGGGTTGCCCTGCTGGACCTTGCGGTAGCATTCGACGGCCTTGTCGAATTTTTCGTAGTCCTCGTAGAGCACGCCGAGGTTCATCAGCACGCCGACATGCACCGGCGGATAGCTCAGGCAGCGCTCGTAATAGCTGATGGCTTCCTCGTCGTTGCCCGCTAGGTCGTTGGCGAAGCCGAGCTGGAACAAGGCCCCGGTATGGCCGGGGTCCAGCTCGGCGGCGCGCTCCAGGTGGGTGATGGCCTTCGGACGATTGCCCTCGCTCAACTCGCAGCTGGCCAGCTGGAAATGATACTCGGCGCTGTGGCTGGCCAGCCCTTCGAGCTTGGCCAGGGCGCCGCGGGCGTGCGCGATGTCGCCCTTCTTGCGGAGAATGCCGGCGCGCATCAGCTGGACTTGGCTGGCGGTGTAGCCGGCCTTCTCGGCCTTGTCGAAGGCTTTCAGGGCTTCGTCGTAGTCGCCGCGATCCGTCAGTGCGCGACCCAGATAGAAGCTGGCCAGGGCGGCGTCGCCCTGCTTCAGGTGCTCGATGGCATCGCTCAGGTGGCCGAGGAAGAACGAGGTGATGCCCATCTTCAGGTGCCAGCGCTTGGCCACGGCCCCGCTGGTGGTCTCGATCTTCTTCTTCAGCGCCTGGGCCACTTCCTTGAGGTTCCGGTACTGGCCCCCTCCCTGGGCCAGCGCTTCGCGCAGCTTCTGGACGGTGCCGGCGTCGCAGTCCTCGCGCTCGACCAGCAATGCCCGCAGATCAATCAACGGCTCGGCCATGCTTGCACCCTTCGCCAATAGGTGTAGCCGCGAGTACCGGCGAGCGCTCCCCTGCGGGTCGCGGCTAAACGACTCGGTTCACGGCTAGCAAACTACGAATTCTGGATGATTTCGGACCTACTCCCGCCCGCTGGAGGATGAAGAATGAATTAGTATAGCGAGGCGCAGGATTTATGCAAGACCGCCGATATGTACGGGTGTATATATACCGCACGCGGCCCGAAATGAGACTTCCGAGCCGCGCACGAAGTAAGCGGGGCTTGCGAGGGCGGCCTGCCGCTTACTCCGTGCGCGGCTCGGCGACTGTCGCGTGCGATATATACCAGGCCCGCCGCGCACTCGAAGATTCACGGGTGCGGCAGGTTTGCGCGTCAGCGCGGCCCACCGATGGAAATCAGGTGCCCATTGGTGCGGAAGTAAATGCGTCCATTCGCGATGGCCGGCGTGCTTTGCGTGCCTTCGCCCAGGGCGTTGCGGGCCACGGTCTCGAACTTGTCGGCTGCCTTCAGCACCAGCACGTCGCCGTCGAGCGAGGTGCAGTAGATGTGGTCGCCCGCGCAGACCGGCGAGCCGGCGTAGCTGCCCGGCACGCGCTCCTGCCAGACGATCTTGCCCGTTGCCAATTCCAGGCAGCTGGCGATGCCTTGTTCGCTGCACAGGTAGATGCGGTCGCCCTTCACCAGCGGCGACGGCAGGTAGGAAACCATCTTCTCCATCCGCCAGACCTCTTGCGGCTTCGTGCCCTTGGCTGGATCGCCGTGGCGCACCGCCACGAAGTGCTTCTGCGCGGTGACGAAGCCGCAGGTGCCGAGGATCAGGTCGCCCGCGACGACGGGCGAAGCGACCGCCCGCTCGGGCTTCGAGGTCTCGAATACCGAGATTTCCCAGGCCAGCTTGCCGGTCTTCGGCTCGACGGCGGTGATGCCGTGCTGCCAGTTGGTGAAGATCAGCACCGGCGCGCCGTCGCCGTGCTGGTAGACGCAGGGCGTCGAATAGGTGGCGTTCTTGGGCTGGCGCGGCAGCTGCCATTTCACCTTGCCGGTAGTTTTGTCGAGGGCCACGAGCGAGCCGCCGTCGTCCTGGTCGTTCGGGGCGATCAGCAAGTCTTCGTAAACGATCGGCGACGAACCGAAGCCATGCTGGCTCTTGTAGGGCCCGAGATTGGCGGTCCAGACGTCCTTGCCCGCGTGATCCAGGGCCATCACGGTGTATTGCTGCGGCGTGGCGAAGCTGACGTAGACTCGTTCCTGGTCCACGGCTGGCGTGGCGGTGGCGATGCCGTTGCGGAGGTGGGACTTGTAGGCGGCGGAATCGAAGCGGCGGGTCCAGAGCGTCTTGCCGTCGGCGGCGTTCGCACAGAGGACGATCCGTTGCCCGGTCTTGGTATCGCCGGAGGTCAGGAAAATCTTCTCGCCCCAGAGCACGGGGCTGGAGTTGCCCGCGCCGGAAATGGCAACCTTCCAGTTGAAGTCTTTCTCGGTCCATTTCACGGGCAAGGTCGGCGCGTTGCCCAGGCCGCTGCCGTTGGGGCCGCGAAAGCGGGTCCATTCCTGAGCCTGGCCGACGGGAGCGAGACAGCAAACGATCAGCCCACACCAGCACGACCGGAAGACTCGGTTCATGGCTTGCCCGCATGCGAGGATTTTCGTCGAGGGAGAAGGACCGCTCCGAATAGAGGCGCGCGGGCCGGGCGATTAGGCGGCCCGTGGTACCCGACAACGGACCCGGCGGATGTCGCACCCTGGTGCCATGCGTTTCACGGACAGGGCGATATCACGATCGTTGGATGCGACGCATGAAACACATGGCCAACGTCCCGAATTAGCTTCGCATTGCGGTCCCGGTGTCCGATGAAACGAAACGGCACTCTGCCGCACCGACCGGCGGCCTCGTCGGTGAAAAGTGGGGAAGGCAGCGACCGAGCAACACAGTGGGGGGTATGGGCCGCAGGCTATCCGTTTACAGGCGCAGCCGGGCCGCAGAGCCAGCAGGCGGGCAAGCCGAACAACGCAGCTGTGGCCAGCCGGTGGGGTGGTAACGGCCAGCACGCCTGGCGTAACATATAAAGTGGTGGTAGACTCTGGAATATCTTGAATTGTGCGGTTAGTGTAACGATCATGTCGAACCCATTGCCCGAATTTGAACGTCACCCTCTCGACGAAGTGGCGATGGGGGTCCAGTTCGAGCCGCTCAAGGCCATCAAAGCAGCTCACCTTGGCTTGTTCTGGTCGAGCATTCGTTCGAGATACCCGTTTGCGGAAGACCAACCGCCGCTGCCACACCTCATTGAGCGCCCAGCAATGGCACCTCAGAAGCAAGGGGTGTTGACCGTCGACGTTGAAGATGCGTTTACTCCCAGGTGCTGGTTCCTGGACCAGACCAAGAACAATCTCGTGCAATTGCAGCGGGATAAGCTCTTCAAGAATTGGCGAAAACTCGCCGGCAATGAACCCTACCCAAGATACTCGAAGCTGATTCAGGAATTCAGCGGTGAATGGGAAACGTTCCTGGCCTTTCTCCGAGAACACGACATCGCGCAGCCGAAACCCAATCAATGCGAACTGACCTATGTCAATCACCTGATCCCGGATGACCAGAAAGGGTTGGGAGATCCATCGACCCAATTTACGTTCTTCCGTCCACAGCCCTCGGCCAGCTTCTTGCCACCCGCCGAGGTTTTCACCTGGTCGGCGCGGTTTCAGCTCCCGGATGGCCGCGGCAGGCTTCACGTCCAGGCAAACCCGGCTTTCAGAGCCCGGGACATGAAACTGGTTCTGCTTCTCAATCTGACGGCTCGCGGTGCCCCGGCCGGCCACTCCACCGAGCAGTTCCGCGGCTGGTTCGACCTAGCCCACGAATGGATCGTTCGGGCTTTTGAACAGATTACCGACCCGAGCTTGCATAAGTTGTGGGGGAAAAAGCATGAGGGCTGAAATCGCCGACCTAGGGTTGACCATGACCGACTGCCTGATTGGGGACGCCCAACAATACGGTTCGGTTCTGACGAACACCTCGACTCCAGCGCACATGTTTTGCGTGTATGGCGCTCCCTGGGTGATGGAGGCCGCTAAGAAGCTTGAAGCATTGGGCAGACTTCCTGCGGGTTGGGATTCGCATGGCGGACGGCCGCTGAACGCCGCGTCGAGAGAACTGGCAGTATCGGTACTGGGCTGGCTCGAAAACGAACATCTGCCCGTGCCGGCCGTCGTGCTTGGACCCAATGGGACCGTTCAGCTCGAATGGCGTGCAAAGGGCAAAGAGCTGGATGTCGAGTTGTGCGGCGACAGTGCCATTAATTTCGTCAAGGAATCGCCCGAAGGCGAATTGGAAGAGGGACGAACGGATCGCAACCTCCAGGAGCGGTTGAAGAAACTTACCCGCTGGCTTATGCTCGGGTGATGCCCGGCCGCATCCGGCAAGGATGACTACGCCCCATGCCTCGTGCAGACGACCCGGCGATTGCCGGGACCATGATTCTTTACCGCCGCATTCCGCCCAAGGGCGACCGCGCGACCTGGGATGATAACGGTCAGCCGACGCCATCGTCTCAAAATTTCCGCGATCCGGAAGACGAACTGTCCGTGTACATGGCGCATGAGACTACGCCTGAGCAGGCATTGGCCGGGCACACAGGCTTCGGGTTGGTGTATTTCACGGCCGGAGAGGTGAGAGAACTCTTCGGCAAGGCCGTGATTCTATGCCGAGATGACGAAGAACCTGCGAACGGTCATGTACTCGTCTGCGGAAACATCACCAATGGGATGTCGAAAAAGCTAAAGAACCGGGCAAAGTGGGTCGAGGGGCGATGGCCGGCGCGACTGTCTCCCGACCAATGGTGAGTTTGCTGATGGCCTCTGGACACCGTCGATGCCGGGCGGAGCAAGACCATCAACCCCTTGATCGCACGGCGAACACCCTCCAGGTACTCCTTCACTTCTGGCCTGATGAACGGCTCGCTGCAACGGATGACTGCGGGCTACTCACCTCTGGGGCCATCACCTCAAGCTCGACGACCCGTTCCAACGGCACCTGCCGACCGTGCTGGATGGCAGCCGGGACCTGGCCGCGCTGGTCGAGCACCTGGCGACGTTTCTGCAAGCCCAGGGCCGGTTCCTGCGCCAGGGAGACGTGCCCGTTCAGGACCCGCGGCAGGTCCGCCAACTCTTGGGCCAAGAGTTGCCGACGACCCTGCAGAGATTCGCCCGGATGTATTTGCTCGTGGGCTGAGCGAGTTCGCTCGCCGACGAGTGCTCCTCTGGGTGGTGGAGTCGGAGACCTTCGACCAAGAAAGTTTGGCTCCGCCAAACTCTCGGACGAGCATTTGGCGGAGCCACTTCGCGGAACCATTGGAGACGACTGGCTGCCCGGCTGGCAGTCGGCAGTTCACTTCCGCTCGATAATCACCACGGCGCGCAGGCCGTCTTCCAGGAAGTTGAGCGTGGCGGTCATCCCGCCGAAGCGTTCGAGCTGCTGGTTGAGCGAACTGTTGCCCGCGGTCGCGGGTTGCCGAGGTGCCAGGGCGGAACCGTGGACGCTGCACGTCATCGCCATCGCCCTGCCGTCCGGGTTCAGGAGGTAGTGCCCGCCTTCCGGACAGAAGAAATGGGCCTGATGCAGTCGGTCCGCTTGCTGCTGGACCCGGCCGGCGACGGCGGCCAGTTCCTTCTCGTCGATCTTGCCCAGCGACGGCGTGAAACTGCGCGCCACGCTGGAGAGCGGCCCCTGGTTGTTGATGCAGGCTTCGCGGTGATTCTCCGCCCAGCCGAGCCAGGTGTTGGGCAGCACTTCATTCCAGTTGGCGGCGCGAATTTTGAACAGGGCGTGCGCGGTCTCGGGCGCTTGCGGCTTTGCGCCGTCCGGCTTCGCCCTTTCCTTTTCCAAAGCCAGCAGGTCGTCCAGCACGGTCGGCTGGCTGGCGATGTAGACCGTCTGGCCGATCCGCGCCCAGAAGTAGCGCAGCTTGAGCGGGCCAACTCGCACCCCAAAACAGCGCATCGACTGCTTCGGCCCCGCCTTGAACGGCACGCGGTAGAAGTCGGTGGCGACGAAGCCAGCGGCCAAGGAGTAAGAACTCCGTGCCAGGGCGGCGAAGACTAGTTCCAGCTGGTCGCCGAACTCATCCACGATCTTGGCGTCGTTGACGGGCAGGGACAGGTACGCCGGGCCGTTGAAGCTGGCGCCGATCAGCGCATACTGCATGAAGCCGGCGATGAGGTTCAACGACAACCCGGGAACGTCGTTATTGCCCGATCCCTGGCTGCGCACGCCATCCGTCATCAGCCAGCCCATCGCTTGCGGGAAATTGAAGTCGAAATTCGGCGGCGCATCGTAGAGATGCAAGCCGATCTGGTCGCCGAAGCCCTGGACAAACAGTTTGTGGAAGTCCAGCTTGTTCACATCGACATTGCGCACGCCGAGGGCGCGGGGCAGACTGCGGATGTCATCAAAATCCTTCGGCTTCATGTCTTTCAGCAGCTTCTCCTTGTCGAACTTCAGGGCGAGGCTGAAGATGTTGCGCTTCGGCACCGGCAGCACGTCGAAGTGGGCCGGCTTACCGCCCAGGGCATGGGCCAGGCCGGTGTAGATGGAGTTGTCGATCAAGGGCAACACGACGGTTTCCAGGCGATAGCGCTCCGGGGTGATCTTCACGCGGATGGCGATCGGATCGAAGAACGTCCGCCAGTACTGGTTGTACTCCTGGAGGAACCAGCGGTACTCATCGGCCTCGTCGCCCCGGACCTTCAGCGTGGGCGTTTCGAGGTTCGGCGTCAGGAAGTGAATGTGGCCGTGATGCGTGCAGCTGCCCGTCATGCCGTCGGCGGAGAGCTTGTAGGCGCCGCCCGACGGGCAAGCGCAGAGCCGGTCCACTTTCAGCAGGATGTCTTCGAGCCGGCGGGTCACTTCCAGCGAGGGCTTCTTCTCCAGCGCTTTCTGCAACTCGGCCTCGGCGGACGTGGCCAGCTTCTCCAGGTCCGCGGTCGCTTGCTGCCGGACGGCGAACTTTTCGCTGTCGAGGTCGGCGATCAGCTGGGCCAGCTTCTTCGGGTCCACGGGCTTGAGCGCATGAAACGGCTGCGGGCAGCACTTGCTGTCGAACAGGCTTTCGAGTGACAGGGCGGGCTTGCGCTGCTCGCCGTGATACAGCAGGGCGGCGTGGCCGATCATCTTCAGGTGGTTGTAGCAGAGCATCCGGCGGCGCTCGGTCAGCTTGACCTGCGGCCCCATCAGCCGGCGGATGAATGGATCGGACAGGTAGATCAGGCCGTCTTCTTCCTGGCTGTCGCGCGGCAGCAGCGCCCGGATGTAGGTGAACTCGGTGGAATCGCCGAGGCGACTGGCGGGCTTGCCGTCGACGGTCTTGCCCTGATGCGCCTCCAGGACACGTTGCAACGCCGCCAGCGAGTTGCTGCGAATGTGCAGGTCCTTGCCCGGATAGGCCGAGAAGACCGACAGGTCGCGGTCGGGCGTGGTCAAACTCACATACTTGACACCGAGGTACTGGCCTTCGCCGCGCTTGGCATCCGGCCGGGCTTTCTCCGCGTTCTTGAGGAAGCCGTCCATGCGGGCCTGGAAGACCTGCGGCTGCTTGTAGCGGAAGAGCAGCGTCACGTCGCTGCCTTCGCGGAGGAACAGGTCGCTGCCGACGACGGCGACTTCCTCGACGATGAGGTCATAAAATGGCTTGACCAGCGGATTGGTTTCGATAGCGAGTTGCCGTTTCAGCTTGTCGCCGACGTTGTGCGAACGGGCGTCGCGCCAGGCCTGGTTGTTCAGGTGCGTGCCCCACAGGTCGCTGAGTTCCATCACTTCCATCAGCTTGTTGATGGAGCGGAAGCCGATGAAGTAGAAATCTTCGGGAACGAGCTTCGCCAGCGGATCGACGACGGGCTTCTTGTCGCCCAGCATCTTGGCCCAGGGATGGCTCTTGACGGTCGGGCCTTTCAGGTCGGCGACGCTGACGAGTTCCTTGCGGCGCTTTTCCTCGTGGTCTTTCTGCTCCTGTTCGCGTTTCTCCTGGACCTGTTCCGGCGTCAGGTTTTCTTCTTCCTTGCGGCGCTTCTCCTCGGCGGCGGCGCGTTTTTCGTCGCGCTGCTTCAGCGCGGCCTGATAGGCTACACGCTGTTTTTCCCAGGCTTCGTAGCGCTGACGCTCTTCGGGCGTCAACTGAATCTGGACGGTGACCTCAGCCTCCACGGTGATCTTCTTCGCGCGCTTGATTACCTTGCCGTCGACGATGACCTCTTCGGTCACTTCCTTAGTTTCGGGAACTCGATCTATCCGCGTCGGCAACTTGACTCCCGCCTTCACCGGGTCTTCCTCGAAGGGTGGCAATTCGTCTTCATCGAGTTGACTCAGCGCCGGTTCGATGGTGCGCCGACCAGCTCGTTCGCCGCGCATGGTGTCGAGTTGCAGGTTTTCCTGCACGGCCAGCGCGCCGGAAAACAGGCTGAAGAGATCGACGTTCTGCCGCCGGCCACGGCGGTCCTCCAGGCCCATCAACCGCTGAACTTCGTGACTAACCTCCTCGAACTGGTTCTCGCGCCGCGCCAGTTGCAGGACGACGTATTGCAGGTAGGGATCGCGGGGATGCAGGTGCAGGTGGGCCAGGGCGTCGGTGAGCGGCTTGGAATACTTCTTGGCTTCGTTCTCATCGGCCGGTTCGTCGGCGCGGACCAGTTCCGCGCCGGCGGGGGCGTTAGCGGGGACTTCGACCCAGACCACTTCGGGCGCCATCCGGGTGACCGTGTACGCTACGTCCTTGTAGTGGGTTTCCTGGATGATCTTCCCATTTTCGGTCGTCCTGGAAACGGTATAGGGCACTTTCTTCAGCACGGTTTCCGTCACCGGGCGGTACCGCGTTTGGGCGACGCGCCTCGTTGCCGGTCCCGCGACGGGTGTTGAAAGGTTTTTCGTCGCCGGGCGCTGGTCTTCTCCTTCGGCCAGTGGCGAATGCGGCCAGCCGACCAGCAGGGCGAAGAAAACGACGCCGAGAACGGCCAAAGAGAGACGGTGCATGATGACGCCTCCTGCGAAGTTGAGATGAGAGAGCGAGTCCATCAAGCGAAGGCTCCGAACCGCCTATAATATAACACACTGAACGTAATTCGTTTAGCCGCGAGCCGC
>JAGVLI010000601.1 GCA_020054355.1 Planctomycetales bacterium
GAACGTGCTGCCCTGATTGGGTCCGGGGCTGGCTGCCTCGATCTCGCCGCCGTGCTGGTTGACAATCCGGTGGCTGATCGACAGGCCAAGTCCCGTGCCCTTGCCGGTACGGCTGCGCGTGAAGAACGGCTCGAAGATGTTCTCCAGGACATCGGCCGTCATGCCGCAGCCCGTGTCGGTGAAGGCCAGTTCCGCGGAACGTTCGTGCTGGCGCAAGGAGATCGTCAGCGTGCCGCCGTCATCCATGCTGTCCAGGGCGTTGACGATCAGGTTAAGCACCACCGACTTGATCTCCTGGGCGTTGACCCAGGCAATCAGCCGGCCGTCGGGCTGGACGCCGACCGCCGAAGCCTGCCGGCTGGGCGACCCGCCTTCGACGCCGTGGAACTCGATCTTCTTGCCCTTGTAGCTGGGCAAGTGCTGGACGATTTCGAGCACGGCCTGGACGATTTCCACCAGGTCGGCCGGCTCCCGGCTGCGCTCCCCGCCCCGGCTGAACTCCAGCAGCCGTTGCGTGATGTTCTTGCAGCGAAAGGCTTCGTCCTGAATCATCCTCAGATACTTGGCGACGACCTCCCGCTGCTCGGCGAGTTCCTTGCGTGGCGCGTCCAGCTGCATGCTCATGCCCAGGCTTGGCCGCGCAGGCGCCTCAGCCGCGAAGAGCGTGGCCAGTCGCGCTTCCAGGGCTTCGCCGCAGAAGGCGATGCTGGCCAACGGATTGTTGATCTCGTGGGCCACGCCGGCCGCCAGAAAGCCGACGCTCGCCAAGCGTTCCGAGCGGACCAGCTGCCGGCTGCGCTCGTTCACCTGGCGGGCCAGGTCGCGGTACATGTCGCACAGGCGGCGGGTCATGTCGTTGAAGGCCGCCGCCAGCTCTTCCATCTCGTCGCCGCTCTTGACGTCGATGCTGTGCTCGAAATCGCCCTGGGCCACCCGGCCGACGCCCGCCTGCAAGTCGCGCAGCGGAAAGAAAGTCCAGCGGTAGAAGAAGCGAAGCAGGCCGGTCATCAGCAAGATGCCCAGGATGCTGATGGTCAGCACGATGGCCAGGGAACTCTTGAAATCGGCCTTGGCCGTCTTGATGCGCTTGAACAGGTCTTCGTAGATCGCGCTGTAAATCTCATCGGTGTCGCGCAGCAAATCGGTCATGGCCGTTTTGATCTTCTGGTCGTCGAGTTGTTCGATGGCTCCTTCGAGGTCGGCGAAATGTCTGCGCATGTCCTGGATCAGCCCCAGTTCGTGCAGGCCGCCTTCAGGATCGCGTTGCCGGTCCAGGGTGTCTTGCAGCTTCGTTTCATAGTTCGCCAGGGAGGCGCGGGCCGCGGAGATCTTGAAGTCGATCCGGTCCTTGGTGATGCCGGCTTCGATATCCGTGATGCCCTGCAAATTCGCCTTCAGCTCCCTTACCGCATGCAGTTCGACCAGTTTGCTGTCGAAGACATTGACCGTGGCGCGATACGATGCGAGTCCCTTGAGCGTACCGCCCAGCAGCACGACCACCAAGCTGACCACGAGGGCCAGGCCGAGCATCAGCTTGTGCCGGATTCGCCACTGGCAGGCCAAGCGCCGACCTCCTTGTCTGACGGGCCACGGCTGCGGACGTTCCGATGGCCGGAACGCAACTTGCTCCGGTGTTACACTCTGCGGGATTGGGAATCTACCAGAAGCGCACGGACGAATGGAGAGCAACTTGCCGGCGACGCCGACCGACGGCGGTTGCCGGGCAAGCTGGCCAAGCTCTTCGGCGAGACGTTGACCGTGGCCGCGAAGAATAGTCCGACTGGTCAAGCTGGGCAAAGCCGTGATGTGGGCCTGGTTGATACTGCTGTTAGCGCTGGGACCGGCCTGGCGATGCTGGCGCTCCTCGGGCCTCCGGCTGACCGAGTGGGCGGGGCGAACCGCCACGCACGCTTATGCCCGCATTTGGCATCGTTGCACCATTCACGGCAGCCACCGCATTCCGCGCTCGGGGCCAGTCATCCTGATCGCCAACCATACGTGCAGCGCGGACCCCGCGTTCCTGCTGGCCAGTTCGCCTCGACCGATCAGCTTCCTGCTCGCGGAGGAGTACATCCGGCTGCCGGTGATCTCCGGGATACTCCGCTTTCTCCGCTGCGTGCCGGTTCAGCGAAACGGGCGCGATCTGGCAGCGATGCGCAGCGCGCTGCAGCGGCTGAAAGCGGGCGGCGTACTGGGGATTTTCCCGGAAGGCGGCCTGAGCAACGCAGGGCGCGGCCAGCCAAGACGCTTCAAGGCGGGGGCGGTGTTGCTGGCGCTGCGGGGTGGCGTTCCGGTGCTGCCGGTGCTGATCCTTGGCGGGCCACAATCGCGCCATGTGCTGGACGCCTGGCTGCTGCCGTCCCGCCGTAAAACGCGCATCATCTTCGGCGCGCCGGTTGCGCTCTCACGCAACGGGGAGCGACATGGCAATCGGCAATATCTCGAACGGACGATGCGTCAGGTGATGGAACTGCTCTGGAGTCTGTCTGAAAATGCAGCGGACTGAAGATCGACGTCCTCGGTCCCAGGCTCCGCCTGGGACCGCACTGGCTTCGAGGCTCTGCCTCGATTCCGAGGTTTGACGGTGTTTCAGCAGTTCGGCAAGCCGGGGGTGGGCGAGGCGGAGCCTCGCGGGCAGTGCGGTCCCAGGCCAAGCCTGGGACCGAGTTGGACATGTTGCCACGCTCAGGACGGCTTCTTCTTGAACTTGACGAGCACGTAGTCGTAACCGGGCTTGGTGACGAAGGCCGGCGGCACCCGGCGATAGCTGAAGCAGACGGTCAACTCCTGGCGGTCGCTATCAACGGCGTAGATGGCGAAAACCGACTGGTCCTTGAGATTGGCTTCGGAGGGCTTCAGCGTCAGCCGTTTCGGGTTCGCGGAGGTATCGATGTCGCAGACGCCCTTGTGGACGTCGCCATCGGTGATGAAGGTGGCGTCGTCGTTGTTGGCGAAGGTCAGCTCGATGTTGCGCGCGACCTGGCTCTCCAGGCCCTTGTCTTCCATCGTCACGGAAACAGCCTTCCAGGTGCCCTGGAGCTTCGGATCGCGCAGCCCCTTCGGAGTGCAGCCGGCGGCGCCAAGCACGAGGCTGGCGACCGCAACCAGGGCCAGGGAACGCCAGGGAACAACCGCTTGGTTCATGGCATGGTATCCGCAAATAGGGCCGAGGGTCATTCCGTCCAGCCCAGTTCCTTTTTCAGCACCGATTCCACCTGCAAGGGCGTCGTCACCCGCGTGTCGGACGCCTTCAATTTCTCGTCGAACAGCGTGAGCGTGACCGTGACTTCGTGCAGTTCGTCGTCGCTGATGCCGGCTTCCTTCAGGGTCAGCTGGCGGTCCAGCTTGCGCAGCACGGTCTGTCCTTGATCGAGGGCCAGGTCGTATTCCACGGTCTTCTTCTGAAGCGTTTCCATTTCCTGAACGATTTCCTGCAAACGGGCGGCCTTGCGCTGCGCCAGCGGATTGTCCTTGAGGCCGGCCACCGAATTGATCTTGAGATTGGTCAGGGCGTCGATGGTTTCGGTCTTTTCCTTCTTCAGGCTGTTGAGCACCTTGTCGAAGGCGGCGCGCTTGACGCCGAGTTCCTTCATCTTCACTTCCAGTTCGCCCTTGAGCTGTTCGGGCGTGGCCGGCCCGCGCGGGCCATCGGCGCGTTGCAGCCAGGACGGCGTTTCCGGCCGGCCCAGGGTCGCGGAGCCGAAGGGAACCCAGCCGGGCAGGTCCCAGTGGCCCATGAAGACGCCGTAATGCGCAAAGGCCAGCGCCACCACGAAAGCGCCGCCCAGGTAGGACCAGCCGGCGGTGGGCTTTTTACCTTCAAACGAACCGACAGCCCCGCCCAGGAGGGCCAGGGCAGTGATGCCCGCGATCGTCGCCACGATGGCCAGCAGCATGGTTCAACCCGCCATTCTTGCCAGGACTGTGATGTCACCAGGGCCGTTCCGTCATTCCTCATTGTCCCACCGCGCTTCCCGGAAGGCAAGCTGCTTTGCGGGGACGCCGGCGGTCCGTCGCACCAAAGTTATTCGGCGACGCCTGGCAAGTATTGCGCCGACCGGGGAAATTCGGACCAGTGCTTATTTCATCGCCCGCCCCACCATCCAGATCAGGCCGACCATGAACAGCGTGGCAGCGGCTTGCGCGAGCAGCAGGTATTGCATCGTCAGAGTCTGCCAGCCAAGCGAACGGGGGGCCGGAAACCTGTTGATGATTGCGACAACGCGGCAGGGCGGCAAGCGGTTGCCCGATGTTGACACTTCTACGGGCGGCGGTAGAGTTCAATGGAAACACCCCGTCGGAGACTCCGCTCATGACCTGCTTCCGCTATCATCCCGGCGTCGTCACGGTCGTCGCTGGGTCTCTCAGCATCCTGATCGCCACGTTGTCCTTGGTCGAGCTTCGCTCGATTGCTGGTCCACCCGCCGCGCCGACGTTTTCGAGAAACACCGACCCGGACTGGTTCTCGGTGTCGCTGCCCTGGCGATGTCCCGACCCGCTGAATGTCATGCTGAGCACCTTCGTCTGGCAGCTGTATTTCGCCTGGCTGGTCGCGACGATTGCGCTCATGGCGGAACTGCGCCGGGCGCGAGCCGTGCCTGCCGGTCTGCTGGCGGCGATGACGGATGCGGCTCGCGCAGGCAACGTCCAGACAGTCGGCTACCTGGCCCGGCTGGATGGTTCGGTGCTGGGCCAGGTGCTGACGGCAGGATTAGCGCGGTTCGACGACGGACTGGAGGAAGCCCGCGCGGCGGGCTTCCGTGCCGCCCAAGGCTTCAAGGAGTCGAAGGAAAGGCAATTGATCTATCTGGAAATGATCGGCACGCTGGGGCCGCTGGTCGGGCTGGCGGCGGCCGTCCATGCCGCCCTGCTGATGGCCGCTTGACCCCGTCCCCTTACTTCGACCGGCTGAGGTATTCGCCCGTGCGCGTATCGATGGTGAGCATCTCGCCGATGCCGACAAAGGGCGGCACCGTCACGCGCAGGCCGGTTTCCATGACGGCCGGCTTGAACTGGGCGGCGGCCGTGGCGCCCTTGACACTCGGTTCGGTCTCGACCACCTTCAGATCGACGGTGGCCGGCAATTCCAGGCTGAGCGGCTTGCCTTCGTAAAACACCACGTGCGCCTTGGTGTTTTCCTTCAGGAACTGCATCAGGTCGCCGGCCCATTCCTTGTCGAGCGTGAGCTGCTCCGAGCTTTCGGTGTCCATGAACACGTAGCCGTCGCCGTCCTGGTAAATGTACTCCATCTCGCGCTTGTCGAGGTACGCTTGCTCGACCTTGTCGTCCGGCTTCACTTTTCGTTCGGTGATGGTGCCAGTCTTCAGGTTCTTGATCTTGATCTTGAGCTGGGCGCGCCAGTTGCCGGGCGTGTTGAGATTTCGATCGACGACGTACATGAGCTGGCCATCCTCGACGATGACCATGCCTTTGCGGACCTGAATGTATTCGATCGCAGCCACGACGACCTCCATCGGCATTGGGATCCTGCGCCGCCGGCTGGACCGGACTCGGCCAGCGGCTCTCCAACTCGGGCAGTGATTTCCAGGTATCGGTAACGTAGCAGATCGCCGGAGAGGTGAGAAGGGAAGATGTGAGGGTCGGCCCTCCACCCCCGCGAAGGCGAGGATTCCAGTGGTCCAGTCGGCCGGATAGGTTTACCATTGAACATGGTATGCCCGGATCGAACGGGTGAAGCGCGACCAGTCATCAACCAGTGTCCTATTCCACCCCAATCTCGAACAGCGTTGCTGGGTGCCCCAGCTCGAAGCGAACGAGGTCGGCAGTGCATGCGGCGCGGTATCGTCACCTGATGGCCCTCAGCGCTCTGGCCGCCGGAGCCTTCCTGGCGGGCTGGCTGGGCAGCCAGCGGCTCTCCA
>JAGVLI010000380.1 GCA_020054355.1 Planctomycetales bacterium
GCTCGCCTGCGGCTCGCGGCTGAACCCGGAAGGAGAACCCCCATGCCGCCGACCACCGCCGTCATCCTGCGCGACCTGCACCGGCTCCGCCGACACGCCAAGAACCTGAAGGACGAAATCGACCGCCTGCCGAAGATGCTGCAGGCGCAGCAGGGCAAGGTCAAGCGCCAGGAGGACGCCCTCAAGCAGACGCAGGAGAAGATCACCAAGCTGAAGCTGGCCGCCAAGGACAAGGAAGGCCGGCTGAAGCAGACGCACGACAATCTCGCGAAGTACCAGAAGCAACTCGACACCGTGGCCAACAAGAAGGAGATGGACGCCCTGCAGGTGGAGCTGGCCCACGGCAAGGAGAGCAACCGCAAGCTGGAAGAGGAAATCTTCGCGGCGATGGAGGAGACCGAGCAGCTGACGGCCAAGCTGCCGGAGCTGAACCAGGCGGTGGCGCAGGCCAAGAGCGAGTTGGCCAACTTCGACCAGATTCAGCAGGAGAAACGCGCCGCCCTGACCGGCGAGCTGAACAAGGCGGAAGCGGAACTGAAGGAAGTGGAGACCGGCCTGCCGGAAGACCTGAAGGCGATGTACATGCGCCTGGTCAGCCAGCGCGGCGAGGACGCCATGTCCGAGGTCAACGGCCGGACCTGCGTCGCCTGCTACACCGAGATCACGGCCCAGATGTACAACAACCTGCTGATGGGTTCCTACGTGCCCTGCCGGAACTGCGGCCGGGTGCTGTATCTGCCGGAGTGAACGGCAGGCCGCTGGAGGAATCGCGATGGCTGGAAAATCGAATCACGGCAAGGCCGCCAAGCCGCCGCGCCCACCGGGAACCGCGCGGGTAAAGCAAGGCAGCCGTATCTCCCTGGCCGCGTGTTATCCATCCCTGGCCCAGGGACCAACGCCGGCCGAGCGGCTCCAGCGCCTGCTGGCGGACGCACGCCAGCGCGGCTGCCGGCCGATGACGACAGAGGAATTCGACCGCTGGATTGAAGAGGGCCGGGCCATCTGGCCGGAAGACGAGGAAATCGATGCGTTCGTGGCCTGGGTCCGCAAGTGCCGGCAACAGGGATACTACAACTGATGGACGCGGTCGTCGTTGATACCAATATCGTTTCCTGCCTATTCAAGTGAGATACCAGCGTCCGGAGCTGTCGCCGATGCTTGCTCCGCAACGATCTCGTGTTCGGCTTCAACACTCGGGTGGCCTATGGAATATCGGGTCGTTATTCCCGAGGAGGTCTTTGCCATTCTCGAATGGCAGGACGAAGGCCTGCCGGCCATTTGCGTCGTGAACCAGGCGCTGGCAAACTTCGAGCCAAAAGTGGTCTTCGGGTGGCATCTGTCGATCATCCTCACTTGCGAGCAGCTCGGCGACAACGGGATGCCGACCCTTGACGAGAAGCAGATTCTCGACCAATTTGGGGACGAGCTCGACTGCGATTTGAAGGCCGAGGGCAACGCCTTGTTTCTTGCCCGGATTACGTGGAATGGCACACGCCAGTTGCTCTACCGCGTCTACGATCCGGATGTCGCGAATGAATACCTGATCGGCATCATCAACAAAAAAACCCAGGTGCGGGAGTTTGACTTCCGGATGGAAAATGACGATACCTGGAAATTCGCCAAGTATTACCTGAGCCATTGGGAGGCCGAGCAAGGCGCTATAGCAGACGGCGGGGGCATGTAGGCTTTCCAGAGTCTACGCTCACTTGGCCCCGCCGCTGCTGAGTTGGGTCGTTAATCGTTCATGACGATTGCGGAACTGGACGGCGGGGCCGTCCGCCACAATTGACGTGAAGACTGCGAGTGGTTCAGTACGTGAGCGATGAGGCCGCCATATCGGGAAGAGATTCCCACGATCCTTGAAGTAATCGGCGCGGCACGTTTCCGGACCAAGGCCGGGAACCGGCCGTCGCTGCGCCTCTCGTGAGATATTGCCCATGAAGTCGTCTCTGTTCGACAATTTCGCGGTTTGGTTCTTTCTGTCGGCCTACGCAACGCTGATCGTCGCGATCATCGCCCACAAAGCGGGATTGGCCCTGATGGCCCGCTGGCTGGGCTTCGACGTAACGTCCTTCGGTTTCGGCACGGCCCGGCCCCTGCTGGTGATGCGCTGTGGTCGCACGCTGCTGTATGTCTGCGCCAGGGGGTTGCCCCATTGTCAGGTCTCGGTGCTGTTTCCGGACAGTGTGCGCAAGACTCGGCTGACCGCTTACCTGGCTGGCGGACTGCTGGGTTGTCTTGTATTGGTTGCAATTGGCGCAGCCGGTTGTTACCTGTACCCCCGGTGGGCAGTCTTCTGGGGAACTTTGGCCGTGTTCCACGCGGCCTGCATCCTGGGAGCCGGTGAATGGCGCTATGCCTGGCGACTCTGGCGCGGCATCGATATCCCGTCGCCTCCCCTGCCTGGGTTAAGTCTGCTGCACCGAAACCGCGTCCTTTGGCAAGCGATCGGTGACAAACGAGCTGAAGCCGACGCGCTACAGTCCGCAAGCGAAGACTGGCGGATGCTGGGCGATGCCGATTACGCGAATGCCTTGCTGCGCGAAGGCGATGCGTTGCAGGCGGACACTGGAACCGGAAGGGTGGCCCGATCGCATTTGCGCCGTGGAATTTTTGCACAGGTTGGCGATCCCTACGAAATTGCCGCCGCCGAATTCATAACTGCGATGCAGGCGTTCCAAAATGTCGGCAATGTCGGCGAGCAAATCCATACCGGCTTGCACCACGCTTGCTGGGCGGCCGAGAACGGCCAATTCGAGGAAGCCGAGAAGCTGTTGGACGACTGGAGCGCACATCCGCGACTGGCGAGTGATCCCGTCCTGCAAGCGATTGCCTGGAGAGCAGAGTTGGTAGTCCGCGGCCAGTCTATGTCGGCGGAGCAGGTGGAAGCCATCCAGAGAAAGTACGCAGCGCTGAGTCAGAGCGCCTTGTTGCCGCCGGAAGTCGATTGGTCCATGTACCGCAGATTGACCACTGTTCACGCACAGCGCCAAGATACGAAACGCGCCCAGGCAGCCTTCCGCTTGGCTGCCGAAGCGGCGAAACGAATCGTCGCCGAGTTGCCGACCGACGAAGATCGCAACCGCTTCGTGGAATGCGGTAAGAAATTCGACCGGAGCGTCGCGGCGTTATTTCAGGACACTGCGGTTTCCGTTTGGGGAAATTGCATCGCGGAATTGAATGCCGAACTGCGACAGGAAATCCATGCCGGTGAACAAGCCCAGAACGAGCAGCGGCATCGAGAGAAACGCAAGCTGCGCATCGCCTTGGTGATTCTCCCCTTGAACGTCATGGCTTTCGGTGCCCTGGTGCTGACCACACCGACTCTCTGGAAGTCTCTGCACGAACACCGGGCGTCGGACCTGGTCTTTGTCGGCCTGATAATCACACTGATTTTCTTTGGCATCTCCGTGTTCGGGAGCCTGCTGTATAGTATTTTTTACGCTGTGGGTGGCTTGATATTTCCGCGTGCCCGCGAGCATCCTATCGACGAATATTTTCGACTGTCGTTGTTGCCCTGGGCAGTCGCCCCTTTGGCTCTGTTGGCCACGGCCGTGAGCCTCTGGTTTCGATAGCTGCGCGTTGGAACTGGACCGACTGTCATGACCGTTCCCGCCAAATTTATCTCTGTCTGGCTGCTCCTGTTCGCCGCGATCTTCGCGCATCCGTTACTCACCGCCTCGTCCACCCTCGGCAGCGACCTGATCCGCAACACCATTCGCCTGGCGCTCTTGTACTACGCTCCCGCCGCCGCTCTGCTGCTCCTGAGCCGGCCCGGTGACTGGCAGTCCTTCTCGCCGCGCATCCGCCTGGCGCGCTGCTGCTGGTCGCTGTCCTGCCTGGCTTACCTCATCCACGTCGCGCTGGCGTTTCACTACTTCCATCGCTGGTCGCACGACCACGCCATGGCGCACACGCGGGAAGTCGCCGGCTGGGCGGAAGGCATCTTCGTCTCGCACTTCTTCACGCTCATCTGGACCGCCGATGTGCTCTCCTGGCGGCTCTGGCCGCGCTGGTACGCGCTGCGCTCCCCTTGGATCGACCGGACGCTGCACGGCTTCATGGCGTTCGTGATCTTCAACGGCTCGGTGGTTTTCGAGAGCGGGCCGGTCCGCTGGGCCGGACTAGCCATGTTCGTTGGGTTGGCGGGACTGGTACTGGTCCGCTGGCGGCAGACTGGTGAAAGCCGTGTCGCTTGAGGGCAGCCGCCGCACGAGCGGTTCCTCGGCAAAGATGAACTCGCGGATATGCCGGGCAATCTCCGCCTCCTCCGAGACGCCCAAGTTGAAGTATGGCTGCACGGGCAGATGGCCGCCGCTTCTCAAGACCAGCCGGGCACGATAACTTGTTCCGCCTTTGCGATGGAAGCGCCGTTCCACATCCGCGCCGATGATCTCTTCGAGGCGCAGGGTCAGCTGGTCGCTATCGAGCCGGCTGGTAGTGTCGATCGTCAGCTTGCCGGTGGTCCGGTCCAGGATACAGGTGGTACGCTCCAGCGTGAGCGCCGCGGCCAGCAGGCAGCCCGCGAGCAACAGCAAGCCGCTGACGATCCAGGAACCGCCACCCAGCAACCGCACGATCAGCATGACGATGCCCACGCCGAACATCAAGAGGACGAACGACACGCCGTTCATCCCCAGGGTCTGAAATCGTAAGCGCGACTCGGTGTGCTCCAGCACTTTCATGACTGCTTGACCTCCGGGCGAAGAGAGGAGCGTTGGACTTGCTACCCTCTTATCGTACTTCGCTGCCGCCACTTTTCCATTTACCGTGCGGACAGGCTTCGATTTAATGAGCGGTGCCATAAGTCATTCCCATTTGCCAACATCGACCGACAAAATCGAGACTGACATGAAACGTACCGCCACCTGTCGTTTTGTTCCCTGGCTATTGACCGTTGTCTTGGTCTTCAGAGTCACTTTGGGCGCCGCAGCCGCAGCTGATGCGGAACCCCAGAAAGGACCGCCCGAATTCAAGGAGCTGAAATTCCGCTCCATCGGTCCGGCGGCCGGCGGACGCACCACTCGCTCCTGCGGCATCCCCGGCGATCCGCTGGTCTACTACACCGCCGCCGCGTCGGGCGGCGTCTGGAAGTCCACCGACGGCGGACTGACCTGGAAGCCGATCTTCGACGAGCAGGACACCTCGGCCATCGGCTCGATTGCCGTGGCGTCGTCCAATCCGAATGTGGTCTACGTCGGCTCCGGCGAAGCCAATCCGCGCGGCAACGTCCAGCAGGGCAACGGCATCTACAAGTCCATCGATGCCGGCAAGACCTGGAAGCACGTCTGGAAGAATGCCGGGCAGATCGGCCGGATGATCGTGCATCCGACCAATCCGGACATTGCGTTCGCTGCCGTGCTGGGTCGTCTGTTCGGGCCGAACCCCGATCGCGGCGTCTATCGCACCACGGACGGCGGCAAGACCTGGCGGCAGGTGCTCTTCCAGGATGCCGACACTGGCGCGATCGACGTCTGCTTCGATCCGAGCAATCCCGCCATTCTCTTTGCCGGCATGTGGCAAGTGCGGCGCAAGCCGTGGGACTTCACCAGCGGCGGGCCGGGCAGCGGGCTGTATCGCTCCGACGATGGCGGCGACACCTGGAAGCGGCTCGGCGGCGAAGGCGTCGCCAAGGACGACCTGAACGGCCTGCCCGAAGGCATTTATGGCCGGATCGGGGTCGCAGTCGCGCCGTCCGACCCGCGCCGGATCTATGCGATGATCGAAGCGGAAGGCGAGAAGGGCGGGCTATATCGCTCCGACGACGGCGGCGAGAAGTGGGAGCTAATCAATCGCGAGCACCACTTGAGAATGCGGCCCTGGTACTTCTCGACGGTTCAGGTCGATCCGAAAAACCCGGATGTGGTCTGGTGCCCGTCCGTGCGGCTGCTGAAGAGCATCGACGGGGGCAGGAATTTCAAGAACGTCAAGGGACCGCACCACGTCGATCATCACGACCTCTGGATCGACCCGAATAACCCGAAGCGCATGATCGACAGCAACGACGGCGGGGTCGATATCACCACCAATGGCGGTGAAAGCTGGTACGCGCCGCCGTTGCCGATCTGCCAGTTCTATCACATCAACGTCGATAGCCGGACGCCCTACCACGTATCCGGCAACATCCAGGACATCGGCACCGCGTCCGGGCCGAGCAACAGTCTGCACTCGGCCGGCATCCTGCTCTCGGACTGGCACGGCGTCGGCGGCGGCGAGACAGGCTTCAGCATGCCCGACCCGTCCGATCCGAATATCGTCTATGCCGGCGAGTACGGCGGGTATCTCTCGCGCTACGACCATCGCACCCGGCAGGCACGCAATATCAGCATCTATCCGACGAATCCCTCCGGCCACGGCGCGGAAGCGCTGCGTTACCGCTTTCAGTGGACCGCTCCGGTGCTGGTTTCCATGCACGAGCCGAAGACGGTTTACCATGCCGCCAACGTGCTCTTTCAGACCGGCGACGCCGGCAAGACCTGGAAGGCCATCAGCCCCGACCTGACGCGCAACGAGAAGAGTCAGCAGCAGTGGGCCGGCGGGCCGATCACCGGGGATAATACGGGCGTCGAGGTCTACGGCACCATCTTCGCCATTGCCGAATCGCCGAAGCAGAAGGGCGTGCTCTGGGCGGGCAGCGACGACGGCCGGCTGCACGTCACCCTGGACGCCGGCAAGAACTGGGCGGAGGTAACGAAGAACATCCCCGGCTTGCCGGAGTGGGCGACGGTCGCTTGCATCGAAGCCTCGCCGCACGAGGCCGGCAGCGCTTACGTCGTGGTCCACAACTATCGCCTGGACGACACGCGCCCGTACCTGTGGAAGACCGCCGACTACGGCAAGACCTGGAAGAGCCTGGTTGCCCCCGCGCCCCTGGCGGGAGTGGCGCCAGGGGCGAAAGGCCTGCCCACCGACGAGTTCCTGCGCGTGATCCGCGAGGACCCCAAGCAAAAGGGCATGCTCTACCTCGGCAGCGAAAAGGGCGTCTGGTACTCCGCCGATGACGGCGACAGCTGGAAGCGCCTGAAGCTCAACTTGCCGCCAGTGGCCGTCACCGACTTGCGGGTGAAGGACAACGACCTCGTGGTCGGCACCAACGGCCGATCCATCTGGATATTCGATGACCTCACACCGCTGCGCGAATTGACGGTGAAGTTCGCCGAGCAAGATGCCCACTTCTTCCGGGTGCAGCCGGCGGCGCGCTGGCGCTATCACGGTCACGACTACGGCAGCGAGCAAGGCGCGGGCGAGAACCCGCCCAAGGGCGCGATCCTGAACTACTACCTCAAACAGAAGCCGCTGGGCACGATCGCGCTGGAAGTGCTGGATGGCAAAGGCGCACTGGTCGCCACACTGGACAGCAAGGAAGACAAGGACGCCCCGCCGGAGGACGCTCCCGACGCGCCGTGGGACTCAACCAAGAAAACCGTGCTCGGCACGAAAGCCGGTGTCAACCGCGTGGCCTGGGATTTACGGCACAAACCGCCGGAACTCATCAAAAACGCCAAGTGGGACGGCGGCAATCCCAAAGTCGGCCCGCTGGTGGTGCCCGGAACCTACACGCTCAAGCTGACCATCGACGGCAAGACGCTGACGGAAACCGTCACGGTGCAGCCCGATCCGCGCGTCGCGCTGTCCACGGCCGAGCTTGAAGAACAGCTCAAGCAGGTGCTCGCCTTGCGTCAGGACATCAGCCAGGTAACGCGCTTCGTCGAGACGTTGCGCAGCGTGCGCAAGCAGTTGACCGAGCGCAATGAGTTGCTGAAGGACCATAAGGAAGCCGCGCCGCTGGTCAAGGCGGGGCAGGACCTCATTGGCAAGCTCGATGTCCTGGAAGCGAAGCTGCACAACCCCAAGGCGAAAGTCGATTACGACATCCTGGCGCAAAAAGGCGGTTCGCAACTCTATTCCAAGCTGATCTCGCTCTACGACTGGCTCAGCGGCAGCGATGGGCCGATAACGCAAGGGATGCAAGAAGTCTACGTCGAGCTAAACCAGGACTTGAAGAAGCTGGCCACGGAATACCAGACGCTGCTGAGCGACGATCTGGCGAAGCTCAACGAGTTGGCGAAGAAATTGGCGGTGCCGGCGGTCATCGCCCCCAAGTAACGTGGGGCACCGAGCGGGTCACTTTTTCTGCCAGCGGTCGTCCTTGTCGAGCACCTCGCGGACCTTGGCGCTGTCGAGCCACGCCCTCGCCTCGGTGCTGTCGCGGAGATAGGCATCCCAGAACGCCGTCGTCACTGCCAGGATGGATCGGTGATGGTTGGGGTTCCGCTTCTCGGTATCTCCGGGCAGCGGCCGGTCGGTGAACGCGGAGTGTTCCGCCTTGTCGAGGACCAACTCATACTTCCCGCCGGGCGGCAGGGCTGGGAAGACGACGAGCCGGGACTGGGCATCCATATCCGTGATGGCCGCCGAATCCTTGGTGCCGGTCAGCAACAGCCAGGGCACCTTCACGTCGGCGAAAGCCGGCTTCGGATCGCCGCGCCGCGGACCGCTCGGACTCATGATGACAGATGCCTTGATTCTCGGATCGGTGAAGCCCTTGCCGAACTGCGGGGTCTGGCCGCTCACCGACTGAGTCGTGACCGCGCCGAACGAATGGCCCGACATGCCGACCCGTTTCATATCCAGTCGTCCCGCGAAGGGATGGGAGTTTTGCTTGTTCCAGACCTCGAGTTGATCGAGGACGGCGGGCACGTCCTGCACGCGGAGCAGAAGGTTCTCCAGGTTGGCCGCCTTTTTCATGGCCGCCATCCGCTCTCCCGGCGGCTTGTCCTTCCAGACGGAATCATCGCTGCCCGGGTGCTGCAAGAAGACGGCGACATAGCCGCGCGCCGCCCAGTGATTGCCAAGATACGCGCACATCTCGCGCGTGCCGCCGAGACCGTGGCTGAACAGCACCACGGGCACCGGGGTCTTGTCCTTGGGGAGGTAGACGCGGAGCGGAATCTCCCGCGAGCGCTTCTCGTCCTTGACCGTCAGGTCTTTTTGCTCGGCGGCAGCCTTTTCGACTGTCAGCGGATCGTAAGCCGCACAGAGTCTGGAGGCTGAAGCCAGGATCAGCAGTGCAGCTGCGTATTTTCCCGTCATGGCCGGTCCTCGCGCGGCGACAACAAGTTGCGTGTCTATCGCATCAATCCCGCCGTGGGCAGGATATTACAGGAAAAGTAGAAAGTAAGGTGCATCCAGCCGCCAGGCGCGGACGCACTCTACGCCGACTCCGCCAGCAACCGCTGCAAGAGCGGATGCCTCTGGAATCGTTCCTGGCGATGCGCCGAGGCCAGCACTTCGGCTTCCGTCACCCGCCGCGCTTGACCGCCCGGCAACTCCACCTCCAGGTCTCCGGAACGGGCCAGGCCGACCACGGCTTGCAGGGCATTCAGCTCCGCGTACTGAGCAATCGTCAATTCGACTTGGTGCAAGCGGGCACCGTAGCGCAGCCGCAGATTGTCCAGGTGTTGGCGGCCGGCCGTGCCCAGCGACAGCGGCCTTCGCTCGTCGGTAATCAGAAAAACACGCTGCAATGGCTTGGTATCGTGATCCAGCCGGCGCAGGTAAGCCGTCACCGAGGTGGCATGCTCCGCCGTCACGCAGACGAGTCCCGTGTGGACTTCCGGTCCGTGGTCCGGACGCTGGTAGAGAATCAGGTCGTAGGCCGTCCGCGTTACGGCATTGACCAGCTTCTGTTGATCCACGGTGACGTGCTTTTCCAGCAACGTGGCCAGCAAGCCGGCCAAATTGTCCGCATCCGGAGCCAGTTTTTCGGGATGGTCGGTCTTCTCCCGAATCAGCTCGTCGATTCGCTCTCGAACCCGTCGATTGATGAGCGACTCGATCTCCGCCGGAGTCAGCGGCCGGGGCGGACCAACCGGAGCGCGCCGGCCCCAGGTCTCCAACCATTGGGCCCCACCCAGGCGGTTTAGCGCTTCCTGCTCCCGTCGCCAGCCTTCCCGCGCCCAGTTGATAACGTCGCGCGGCCGGACTTCGATCTTGCCGTCGAGGAATTCACTCGACCAGCCTTGCCCCAGCGGAAACAGCAAGTCGCGCTGGATCAGGCCGCGCACCGGCGGCAGGTCCATGAACGGCGTTTGCAGCGGCTGCAAGCGGTCCTGGACGATCTTGACCGCCTCGCCGGGCGCGATGCGCTGCACCTGGATTTCGTGCTGCGCCAGGCGGTGCCAGGTGGATTCCTGGATGACGCCCGCGCTCAGCCAGTCCGTCAGCGATTGCCGTAAGCCCGAGGTGACGACCAGCAGGTTTACCGCACTGTCGAGCAGGGCGTGCAGGAAGCGGGCCAGCGCGCCGGCTTGCTGCGGTTCCAGATTATCGATCTGGTCGAAGCACAGGATCAGCGGTCGTTTCAAGTAAAGTCCCAGCTCGGCGAGTGCCGCCAGCACGTTCTTGATCGGCTCGCCATCACCCAGGCCCACGGGCGTATCGCGGCGCGGACCGGGCGGCAGACCGAGGCGGGCCGCGTCCTCCGGTTCGAGGAAATCTCCCGACAGCCAGCGCACCGCCAGCGCGGCCAGGCCATCATTCATCCCCTGGAAATGCTCCTCATGAGCGGAACGATAGAAACGCAGCAGGACACCGTGCAGCTGGCGATCGACGCTGGCGGCACGACCGGGCGCTTGCAGGCAGAACTCGTCGAGCAGCCGATGGTAGGCGGCTTCCGCTTCCGCCCAGGTGTAGCGTCTGCCGCGTTCGTGGCGGAGCGCCTGCTTCACGGCAGCGTCGATCAGCACGGCCAGCGGCGTCTTGCGAAACTGGCTGACACGCCCTTGCGTCAGGATGCTGACCACCGCCTTGAGCAGCGAGCGCGGCAACTGCTCCGGCGCGGCTTGCAGGTTGGTCAGCGACACCA
>JAGVLI010000128.1 GCA_020054355.1 Planctomycetales bacterium
CGGCGGCATCACGGCTACCTTGCAAAGCATCCTTGCACAACTCGAACCCGAAGACCGCTTGGTCGTCATTGCCGACAACTGCACGGACCAGACCGCCGAGACGGCGCGCGCCGCCGGCGCGACCGTGGCCGAGCGCACCGACCCTGAAAAGCGCGGCAAGGGCTATGCGCTCGATTTCGGCGTCCGCTTCCTGAGCGAAGCGCCGCCGGAAGTGGTGGTCATCCTCGACGCGGACTGCACCTTGCGGGCCGGCAGCATGGACCAACTGGTCCGGCAGGCGGCCGCGAGCGGCTCTCCCCAGCAGGCCATCTATCTGATGGCCGCTCCCCGCGAGAACCCCAGCCCGAAACAGCAACTGTCCGCCTTTGCCTTCCTGTTCAAGAATCAGGTTCGTCCGCTGGGCCTGCACCGGCTGGGCTTTCCTTGCTTGCTGACCGGCTCGGGCATGGCCTTTCCCTGGGCCACCATCCAGCGCGTGCCGCTGGCCAGCGGCAACATCGTGGAAGACATGAAGCTCGGCCTCGATCTGGCGCTTGCCGGCGATCCGCCGCGCCTCTGCCCGGAGAGCTTGGTCATCAGTGAATTGCCGACTGGCGAACAGGCGGCGGTCAAGCAGCGCTCGCGCTGGGAGCATGGCCACGTCCGCACCCTGTTGACGCAAGCGCCCCGGCTCTTGGTGGCGTCGCTGACGCAATTGCGGCCCGCGTTGCTCGGCCTGGCCCTGGAACTGAGCGTGCCGCCGCTGTCACTACTCTTTGTCCTCTGGGCGGCGGTGTTGGCGGCGGCGGTCGGTGTCTGGTTGGCGGGCGGCTCGGCGGCTCCCGCTATCACTCTGCTAGTGGCGTTGCTCGTGGTGCTGCTCGGCATTCTCGCCAGCTGGGCCAGGTTCGGCCGCGACCGCTTGCCCTTCGCGACCCTGGCGTCCGCTCCGTTCTATGTGCTCTGGAAGATACCGATCTACCTGGCCCTGGTCTTCAAACCCCAGAAAGCCTGGGTGCGCACCGAGCGATCCGCCGAAGCGAAGCCGGAGGAACCGCCGCTGAGTCAGGCCAGCGGTGGGCGTTAGGGCATTTCGCGGGCCAAACGCCTAATGCCGAATTCAGTCACCTCTTGCTCGTGGGTCACGATTCCAACCGTGACAATCTCCCTGGTCTGTCACGATTGGAATCGTGACCCACGAGCAAACAGTATCGGAGCACCCATGCGCCTTTCCACGCTTGCCTGCTGTCTGCTGACCCTCGCCGTCGCTCCCCGCGCCGTCGCTGCCGAGCCGGTAAAGAAGCCGAATATCGTCTGGATTTTCGTGGACGACATGTCCGCTCACTTCTCCTGCTACGGCGAGAAGCTGATCCAGACCCCGCACGTCGATCGGCTCGCCCAGGAGGGAACGCGGTTCACGCGGGCCTTCGTCACCGCTCCGGTCTGCTCGCCCTGCCGCTCGGCCTTCATCACCGGCTGCTACCAGACGACCATCGGCGCCCACCACCACCGCAGCGGACGCGGCGAACTGAAGATCGAGCTGCCCGGCGACGTGGTCCCCGTGCCCGTGCTGTTCAAGAAGGCCGGGTATTACACCTGCATCGGCGGCTTCGGGGCGACGGGCGACAAGCTCGGCAAGACCGATTACAACTTCGAGTGGGACCGCGCGATGTACGACGGCAACGACTGGAGCGGGCGAAAGCCGGGCCAGCCGTTCTTCATGCAGGTGCAACTCCACGGCGGCAAGCATCGCGGCCAGGGACCGAATCAGAACTGGCAGCAGCGCGTGCGCAAGGAACTCGGCTCGAACACCAAGCCCGAGGACGTGAAGCTGCCGCCGTACTACCCGCGCGATCCCGTCATCTTGCAAGACTGGGCCGACTACCTGGACTGCTGCCGGTACACGGACAAGGAAGTCGGCGAGGTGCTGGCCCGGCTGGACAAGGAAAAGCTGCTCGACGACACGGTCGTCATCTTCATGACCGACCACGGCATCAGCCACGCGCGCGGCAAGCAATTCCTGTACGACGAGGGCATTCACGTGCCGCTGGTGCTGCGCGGGCCGGGCATCACCCGTGGGGCAGTCCGCACCGACCTGGTCGAACACATCGACCTGGCCGCCCTGTCGCTCGCCCTGGCCGGGATCGAAGTGCCCAAGTGGCTACAGGGACGGAACGTGCTGGCCAAGGACTATGCGAAGCGCGACGCCGTCTTCGCCGCCCGCGACCGCTGCGACGAGACGATGGAACATCTCCGGAGCGTCCGCACCGAACGGTACAAGTACATCCGCAACTACTTGCCGGAACGGCCGCACCTGCAGCCCAATCGCTACAAGGACGACAAGGCCATCGTCAAGAAACTCCGCGAACTGCACGCGGCCCGAAAGCTCGACGACCTCGCGGAAAAGCTGCTGTTCGCGGAGAAGCGGCCAACCGAGGAGTTGTACGACCTGGCTGCCGACCCGCACGAGCTGAACAACCTCGCCGCCGACCCGAAACACCGGGCCACACTAGCAGCGATGCGGAAGCAACTCGCCGATTGGGAAGAGGCCACGGGCGACCGGGGCCGTAAGCCCGAACCGACGGCGATGTACGACTCGGACATGAAAGTCTACCTGAGCGGCGGGAAGAAGAACGAGGAATTGCAGCGGAACATCGACCTGAACAAGAAATGGGCCCAAGAGGGCAAGTAAAAGTGGTACGTCGGGCTTTCTAGCCCGACGTGCAACAATCGGGAGGACTCTCCATGCGCTGGTTCATCGTGGCGGCATCGCTTCTGACAGGGTCAGCATCTTGCTGGGCCGCCGACCCAGCGAAGAAAATGAACGTGCTGTTCATCGTCTCCGACGACCTCACCAACAACGCGCTGAGTTGCTACGGCGGGCCGGCATCGACGCCGCACATCGATGCCCTGGCGAAAAAGGGTGTGCGCTTCGACCGGGCTTACTGTCAATTTCCGCTGTGCAATCCCAGCCGGGCCAGCTTCCTGAACGGCTTGCGGCCCGACACGCTGAAGGTCTACGAGAATGCCACGCAGTTCCGCAAGAACGTGCCGGACGCTCAAACCATGCCTCAAACCTTCCGTAAGGCGGGCTACACGGTGGTGCGCGTCGGCAAGCTCTACCACTACGGCGTGCCGGCGCAGATCGGCACCGACGGCCTGGACGATCCGCCCAGCTGGGAGCGGACCATCAACCCGCGCGGCCGGGACAAGGACGATGAGGAAAAGATCTTTACCCTGAGCCCCAAGAACGCGGGACCGGCCCGTTTTGGCGGCGTCCTCAGCTGGCTGGCCGCCGACGGTACCGACGCCGAGCAGACCGACGGCATGATCGCCGCCGAGGTCGCCAAGCTGCTCAAGGAAGCCGGCGACCGGCCTTTCTTCCTGGCGTGCGGCTTCTTTCGCCCGCACACTCCCTACGTCGCTCCGAAGAAATACTTCGACATGTACCCCACCGACAAGATCGAATTGCCCAAGGTGGCGGCGAACCACCGCGACAGCGCGCCACCGCCGGCATTTGGCAGTCACAAGGTGGAACAGGAAAAGCTGACCGACGACCTGCGCCGCCAGGCAATCCAGGCCTATCGGGCCAGTAGCTCTTTCATGGACGCGCAGGTCGGCTTGGTGCTGCGCGCCCTGGAAGAACAAAAACTCGCGGACAAGACCATCGTGGTTTTCATCAGCGATCACGGCTACCACCTCGGCGAGCATGGCCTCTGGCAGAAGATGAGCCTGTTCGAGAATTCCGCCCGCGTGCCGCTGGTCATTCACGACCCGCGCGCCAAGGGCAACGGCAAGGCGTGCGCGCGGACGGTCGAACTGGTCGATCTGCATGCCACGCTGGCCGACCTGTGCGGTCTGGCAGCGCCGAAGACCGACGGCGCCAGCCTGAAGCCGCTGCTGGAAGACCCAAACCGGGCCTGGGACCGGCCGGCCTTCACGCAGGTATCGCGCGGCACGCCCACGGCCACCGGCGAGACCACGGGCAAGGATGCCCCGTGGTTCATGGGCCGCAGCATTCGCACGGAGCGCTATCGCTACACGGAGTGGGACGAAGGCAAGAAGGGCGCGCAGCTCTACGACCACACGACCGACCCCGGCGAGCTGAAGAATCTGGCGGCGGACCCCGCCGCAACGAAGATCGTGGCCGAACTGAAGGAGCGTCTGAAAGCGATGAAGTGACCGGCGGTGTAAAAGGCGGCCCAACTGCAATCCGAGTCGTTGGCACTGACAATATCACCCACTGGCTAGCGGCCGAACAAGCTGCCTTGCAAAGGGTCAGGCAGCGCAATCTAATCAAGGATTCAAAGGTTGGCTGGCAAAAAAACGCGTGACGTATGTTCGACCGCATTGACGATCCCAACTACCTGCAAGCGCGCCTAGAGGCGTTCATTACGCATTGGCACGGCTGGCGCAAGTCGTGGTTTGGCATCTCGCCCGAGAAAATCCAGCAGACCCGACTTCCCCAACCGCTCGCATGGCTCTACGGTTTCGCTGGCGAGTGGCACGGCCGATACTACTGGGACACGCTTCTCGGCAATCAGGACTGTCTGATCAAGTTCGAAGACCTGATGATTCGCGATGGCAAGCTCGTTTTCATCAGCGAGAATCAGGGCATTTGGCAGGTAGGCACCGACTCGGCTGGCGACGATCCACCTGTTTGGACATGTATCGATGATGGAACTTGGCAGCCACTTGACACCTCATTGACCCGGTTTCTTGTGACCTTTGTTTTGCACGAAACCGTGTTCGGTTGTCAGCATTTGGCATCGGCGCAGGATGTAATCAGCGAACTCGCTGAGGCTGGATTGCACGTGTCGCCACTTTGGCTCAATCATCCGTATCCCGTGGTCTTGGACGGCGAAGCGAGTCGCCCGCTGACATTTCACGTTGCAAATGGCAAGTACTTGGTGATGGACAATCGCTGGTGTGCGACGAATGAGGAATCGCCTTGGCTTGCGATCCCGTCCTTGTTCAAGCGCGAAGACCATCGAGAGCCCAGAGGGTTCGACTCGTACGAGCCGATACCAGACCATATTCAAGTGCCGTCGATCATAAAGCGATCTCACCTGAAAAACGCGATCCGCTTGCATAAGTCAGAAGCGGAGTACCATCATGGACGATGCCAGCTTTACCGGAAAATGCTGAATGACATGAGCGGCGAGAATGCCGGCTAACGCAATCGTCAGTTGGCGGCTGGGTGGCACGTCCCTCGGTACTCCGAGGGCGTGCGGGGGACGTGTGACTCGTCTTGGGTAAAGTCGTTTCGAGGTTCGGCACGCCCTCGGAGTACCGAGGGACGTGCCACCCCGCCGCACCCGGCCTTTGCTTGACCGGAAGCCCGCGGTGCGAGACGATACAACCGGCATTTCACCGCGAGCCAAGAGGTCTGCCATGCCGGAAACACAGAACGGACAGTTTGCAGAAGTCCTGACGCTGGGCGAGGCAGCTGCGTTCCTTCGTGTGCCGGAGGCCGAGTTGCTGACGCTGGCCGAGAGTCATGCTATTCCGGCGCAGCGAATCGGCGGAGAGTGGCGGTTCTTGAAAAAAGCCCTCGCCGAATGGCTCCGCTACGGCCCCGACTATTTCCGGGAGTCTCGGAGATGGCCGTGGCTGCTCGAACATCCCATGTTGGAGGAATTGCTCTTCCTGCTTGAGAAGCGGCTGCTCGACCAACTGAACGCCGAGAAAGCCAGGACCGGGCGCGGCTCGAAACAGGCAGTTCTACGGCACTTCGGCGCATTTGAGGGCGAAGACGACCTGGCCGAGGTATTGGCCGACCTGCACGCACGACGGAAGGCGGGCGGATGATTGTCCTCGACACCGACACGCTGACCCACTTCTCCTATGGCAACGAGAAGGTGCGGAAGAAAATCGAGGCGGTCGGGGAGGATGAGCGCCTGGCCGTTACCTTGATTACCCGCAACGAGATCATCCGCGGCCGCGCCGACAGCCTGTTGAAGGCAGCGGACGAAGAAGAACTCAAGAAGGCCATGGAGCGATTTCACCGCGCGGAAGCCGTCCTGGCGGATTTCCTGGTCCTGCCCGTCAATGATGCAGCCGCCCAGCAGTTCGGCCGGCTCCGCAAGGACAAGAAGCTGAAAAAGATCGGCCGAGCGGACCTGCTCATCGCCTGTATCACTCTGGCATTCGACGCACTGTTGGTCACCCGGAACGTGAAAGACTTCAAACACGTACCGGGCCTGCGCCTGGAGAACTGGGTGGATTGACGACCGGACATGGCCATTCGGCAACGGCCATCGACGACTCGATGGGATGGACCCCGCCGCCGAGAAGATCGTGACCGAGCTGAAGGAGCGTCTGAAATCGCTGAAGTGAAAGACAGCGCAATCGTCATTCGGGCAGTAACGGTTCGCCTACAAATGAGCTTGCTCTATGCAGCCATCATTCACGCTTACCGAGGAATTCGCGTTCGGTTCGATGTATTCATGGCGTCTCAAAGAGTCGGAAATTCGCTTTCGTGGAACCGGCGATTACGAACGCCTGGTAATGCGACGAATTCCCGCATCGGAGAAACGGATTGAGTTGTTCTTTTCGGCCCTTGACTTGATTCAGGTATGGGAGTGGCGATCCGACTACGATCCGAGCGATTTCGGTGCGATGGTCGACGATGGTTCATCATGGACGTTCGTCGCGGCGATTGGCCCGCGCAAATGCCGCTGTGGTGGCATGAATGCTTATCCGAGCTTTGCCGATCCCAAGAAAACCACGGCCGATCGCGGTCGTTTCGCGCTACTTCATGCCGCAATGTACGATTGCTTTCGGATTGAAGACTACGTTCATGAAGCGAGGCGTTTCGACGAGGTTTCGAGGCAGCGTCCCCGCGAACCAGGTGCTGCAGCGGACGGCGGGGGCATGTAGCGTTTCTGGAGTTCATAGCTCATCCGCCTCCCGCGGCTGCCGAACCCAATGCTACATCTGACGTGGATCGCATCCCTGGCTGTCTTCCCGATTCGAGGAGAAATTACGATGCGTTGGCTGTGCTCGATCGCGCTGCTTCTGATAACGCTCTCCAGCAGTTGGGCCGCCGATGGCGCCAGGCCCAATGTCCTCATCGTGATGACCGACGACCAGGGACTGGGCGATTTCTCGTACACCGGCAATCCGGTGCTCAAGACGCCGAACTTCGATGCCTTTGCCAAGCAGGCGGTGCGACTGACCGATTTTCACGTCTCCCCCATGTGCAGCCCCACCCGTGGGCAACTGCTCACCGGGCTGGCCGCGCTGCGCAACGGGGCGACGTCCGTCACCGCCGGCCGGACCTTTCTGCGGCCAGGCATCCCCACGCTGGCGGATGTGTTCGCCAAGGCCGGGTACGAGACCGGCCTCTTCGGCAAATGGCACCTCGGCGACTCCTACCCGCATCGTCCGCTGGACAAGGGGTTCCGAGAAAGCGTCTACCACCTCGGCTGGGGCCAGCTGCACTCCACGCCTGAGTTCGACTGGCCGCTGATCGACGGACGGTATTTCCGCAACGGCATCGAGAAGCGCTTCAAGGGCCACTGCACCGACTTCTGGTTCGACTCCGCCAAGGCGTGGATGAAGGAGCGCAAGCAGAAGAACGAGCCGTTCCTCTGCTACCTGCCGACGAACGCCCCGCACGGCCCGCACATCGAACTGGAACAGTTCGTCAAGCCCTACGAGGGCAAGGGGCCGGCCGCGTTCTTCGGCATGATCGCCCACCTCGACCAGCGGTTCGGCGATCTCGACCGGTTCCTGACGGAAGAGAAGCTCAGGGACAACACCATCGTCATCTTCATGACCGACAACGGCGGGACCGCCGGAGTGAAGACGTTTAACGCCGGTCTGCGCGCGGGCAAGACGACCTACTACGACGGCGGCCATCGCGTTCCGTGCTGGGTCCGCTGGCCCAACGGCAAGCTCGGCGAGCCGCGCGACGTCAACATCTCGACCCAGAATACCGACCTGTTGCCTACCCTGTGCGAACTGTGCGGCGTGACCGAGCCGAAGTGGGAGGCCAACGACGGCCTCTATCGCGGAGTCAGCCTGGCCGGGTTGCTGCGCGGCGACCGGAAGGAACTGCCCGACCGCAAGCTCGTGGTCCAGTACGGGCAGATCATCAAGAAGTTTGACTCCTGCATCATTTGGGGCAAGTGGCGATTGGTGAAGGGCGACGAACTGTACGACGTGGTGGCCGACCGCGAGCAGCAGGCCAACGTCGCGGCCAAGCATCCCGGCGTGGTCAAGGAAATGCGGGACCATTACGAACTCTGGTGGAAGGGCCTGGAGCCGTCGTTGAATGACTTTGTGCCGATCAGCATCGGCGCGAAACAGCAGCCGGTGGTGGAACTGACCAGCGGCGACTGGGAAGGGATCTATGCCGACAACTCGGGCTACGTCCGGGAGGCCGTCGGCGGCCCGACGGGCGGACATTGGCACATTCAGGTCGAGCAAGCCGGCGAGTACGAGTTCACGCTGCGGCGCTGGCCGGAGCAGACTCGCGCCGCGCTGGGAGAGAAGTACGAGCCGTCCGCGAAGTCGCCGTCCAACAAGGCGAACCCCAAGACCGTCGGTTTCCCGACCATCGCCGCCGCGACGATCGAGATTGCCGGAGGCAAGACCTCGGCCAAGGCCGATCCGAAGGCGACCGGAGCCACGCTCGCCGCGAAGCTGCCCGCCGGCCGCACTACACTGAAAGCGTGGTTTGCCGACGCCGAAGGCAAGGACCTGTGCGGGGCCTTCTTTGTCACCGTCACGCGGAAGTAGCAGCGCGGATCGTGCTGGGCTGGAATTCCGCGCGACCAGACCGCGGAACCGATGGCGGCGCGTGGCCCCGGAATTCTTGGAGGCTTCTCGAAGTTCCCAACCTGCGGTACGATAGCGGGAGCGATGATTGACCGCTGAAGTGCCAACGAAAACTGCGGCAAACGCGGCTCGCCGAGAAGTTGCTCCACTTGCGGAGACGCCATGTCCGCCATCCCGCCCGAAACCTTTCCGCTCTCCCCATTGCAGCAGGGAATGCTGTACCAGGCAGTCTACGGCAAGGCGCCCGGCGTTTACGTCCAGCAGCTGGTGGGGACCCTTCGGGAAGAACTGAATGTCGAGGCGCTGCTGCGCGCCTGGCAGCGCATCATCGAGCGCCATGCGGTCCTGCGCACCAGCTTTCTGACGGACGACGCCGCTGTGCCCTCTCAGCGGGTCCAGGCCCAGGCAGCCCTGCCGGTCGAGCAACAGGACTGGCGCGGTGTGGCGGCTGGGGAGCGCGAGACACGTCTGGAAGAGTTTCTGAAAGCGGATCGGCTGCGCGGCTTCGACTACCGGCAAGCGCCCGCCATGCGCCTCGCCATCCTGCGTTGGGGCGATGCCGACTATCGCCTGGTCTGGACCTATTCCCACGTAGCCCTCGACGGTCGGGCACGGTTCATCGTCCAGAAGGAAGTCCTCGCCCTCTACGATGCCTATCGTCAAGGGCAGGACTTGTCCCTGGGGCAACCGCTCCCCTACTCGGACTACATCCACTGGCTGGGTCAGCAGGACTGGAGCAAGGCGGAAGCGTTCTGGCGGAAAACGTTGGCCAACTTTCCTGCCCCCACGCCGTTGCCCAGCATCTCCGCCTTCTGCGTGCCGGCCGGCCAGGAAGGCGATCCCGGCCGGGAAACCGTGCGGCTGTCGGCCGCTGCCACCGCGACCTTGAGAGCACTGGGCAAACGGCACAACTTCACGCTGAACACGCTCTTTCAGGGTGCCTGGGCGCTGACGCTGAGCCGCTATAGTGGTGAGGAAGAGGTGGTTTTCGGCACCACGCGCGCCTGCCGTGGCTCGGCACTCGACGGCGCAGAGTCGATGGTCGGCGTCTTCATCAACACCGTTCCCATGCGCGTCCGCTTGCCGCCGGACCAGAAACTGATTCCCTGGCTGGAGGAGTTGCGCGTCCGGGCGCTGGCGCAGATACCCTTCGAGCATACGCCGCTCATCAAGGTGCAGGAATGGAGCAGTGTCGCCCCAGGCACGGCCCTGTTCGAGAGCCTGGCCGTGTTCGAGAACTACGAAATGAACGAGGCCCTGCATCGGGATCGCCCGGACTGGGCGAGCCGGACGTTTCGCCTCGTGCAGCGGCCGAGCTTCCCGTTGGCGCTGACCGGCTACGGCTGCCAGGGATTGATGCTCGAACTGCTCTACGACGCCGGCCGCTACGACCGAGAGACCGCGGCCCGCTTGGTGGGACACGTGCAGACCCTGCTGGCAAAC
>JAGVLI010000643.1 GCA_020054355.1 Planctomycetales bacterium
ACTCCGGTCGCTAACGCTCCCGGCTCGCCTCGCACGATCGAATAATTGCAGCATGGGTCAGGCGCATTGCCGGAGGGCATGGGCTTCGTGCAGCCGCTGATACAACGAGCAAGTAGCCAGCAGTTCGCGGTGGGTGCCGACCGCCTCGATCCGGCCCTTGTCCATCACTACGATCCGGTCGGCGATTTCCAGCGTGCTGTGGCGATGGGTGATGACGAAGGTGGTCCGGCCGCGCATGAACTCGCGCAGCGCCTGGTGGATCAGCACCTCGTCTTCCGAGTCGATCTGGCTGGTGAACTCGTCCAGGATCAGCAGGCTCGGATTGCGCAGCACCGCCCGCGCCAAGGCGATGCGCTGCTTCTGGCCGCCGGACAGGTTGCCGCCGCCTTCGCCGATGCGGTAATCGTAGCCGTCCGGCTTCTGCATGATGAACTCGTGCGAGTAGGTCTGCCGGGCCGCCCGTTCCACGTCCTCGCGCTTGGCGCCGCGCACGCCGTAAGCGATGTTGTTGTGGATGGTGTCGTCGAACAGGATCGCGTCCTGCGACACCAGGCCGATCTGCTGTCGCAAGGTCCGCAGGTTTACCTGGCGGATGTCGATGCCGTCCAGCAGCACCGCGCCGTGGCTGGGGTCGTAGAAGCGCAGCAACATGCCCAGCAGCGTCGTCTTGCCGCAGCCGTTCTTGCCGACCAGGGCAATGGTTTCGCCCGCGCTACAGGTCAGGTTGACGCCGCTCAGCACGTCCTTGCCGGGCAAGTAAGAGAAGCAGACGTCCCGGAACTCGACGCTGGTCTGCAAGCGGGGCAGCCGTTCTCCCTGACTGTTGACCCGCACCTTGGGCAGCCGGTCCATGTAGTCGAAGATGCGGTCGCCCGCCGCGGCGCCGGATTGCAGCTTGGTCCAGACGCTCGACAGCTTCCGCACCGGATCGGCGATGGCTGCCAGCAGCGCGTAGAGCTGGATCAGCTCGGCGGCTTCGAGCGGCTGCTGCGTCATGCGCATGCCGAAAAGGTGGGTCTGGTCGCGCAGCACCAGGTAAGCGCCCGCGAGCAGGGCGATGGCGCCCGCCGCCACGCCCAGCAGTTCGATCACCGGGCCGGCCAGCGCGTCGATGTTCACCACCAGCTGGGATTTGTGATAGTAGTCGCGCGTGGCCCGCTTGAAACGACGCCGCTCGTAAGGCTCCATCGTGAACGCCTTGACGATGCGGATGCCCAGAAACGTTTCCTGGAGAATCTTGTAGATGCTCGACATCCGCTCCAGCAGGCGGCGCGTGGCCCGTTTCATGAGCCGGCCGACCTTGCCGACCACGAAGACCGCGATCGGCACCAGGATCAGGAACATGAAGGTCAGCTGCCAGCTGATCCAGCTGGCCCAGACCACGCAGCAGATGGCCTTGAGCGGCTCGGCGATCACCTTGCCGTACAGCGTCTTGACGCCGACGCCCAGCAGCTCCATGTCGTTGGTGAAGCGCGACATCAGCTCGTGGGTGCCTTCCTTGCCGTGGCCAAACTCGTTGACGTCGAGATGAATGACATTGCGATAGAAGCGGTTGCGCAAGTCGTACAGCGACAGGTTGACGACGCTGCCGACCAGCGATTCCTGCCAGAACTCGAAGAAGCCCTTGATGGCGACGCCCAGCACCAGCACGCCGATCAGGCTGGCCAGCGCCTGGAAGCTGTCGTCGGGCAAGAAGCGCAAGATATAGGATTTGAGCAATTGATAGCGGTACTGGGCGGTGCGCGCTGCGTTCAGCTTGCTTTCGAGCTTGGCCATCTCGCCGGCCAGGCTGCGTTCGCGCTTGTCGCGCCATTCACTGGGCGGCAGGTCCTTCAGCTTGTTCTGCTCGTCGGCGCAGCGGTCCAGGGCCGGCACGTACAGCTCGATCTGCTTCCCGGTTTCCTTGATGCGCTCTTCCGCCCAGCTTTGCAGGTTCTTGTCGTTCCCCAGGATGGTCAGGACCGGGTAGATTGCCGTGAAGTTGAGGCTCCAGAGCACGGCAGCGCAGAGCGCGCAGGCCACGGAGACCGCCAGCCGGTAGCGATAGGGCCAGGTATGACGCAGCGCTCGCAGAAAGTTTTTCATGCCGCTGAATGGGGAACCTGGGGCGGATTGCTCGCGAACGATTCCAGAAAACGGCTGGGGTTTGTAGCAAATCCGCGCCGCGCGGACAAGGCGAATGAAACCGGGACCGCCGCGCTTCCTCACCGGGGACCGTGTACAATGCAGTGCTTGCCCTTTTGCTTTTCCCGGATAAATCTGGCATCCTAGTGCAAAGACAAGCGACCTCTGACTCGTGGGTCACGATTCCAATCGTGACAATCTCCACAGCTGTCACGATTGGAATCGTGACCCACGAGCCAGAGGTTCCCAGAAGATGCACTAGTGCAATGAACCACCGGCCTTGCGGACGGACCACGCCTTCATGAGTCACGAACTCATCCGAACCTGGCTGAAACTGCCGGCGGGCGACTGGCCTCCCGATCACTACACGTTGCTGGGGCTGCCGGCCGGCGAAACCGACGCCGAGCGCATCGAGCGCCACGTGCAGGTGCGCATGGAATGGGCGCGCCGCTATCAGCTGGCCCATCCCGACCTGGTCACGGAGGCCATGAACCGTCTGGCACAGGCGTTCGACTGCCTGCGCCATCCGGAAACCAAGAAGGACTACGACGCCCAGCTGAAAGCCGGCGACGACAAGACCAAGACCCCGGCCAAGGGACCGCCGTCCAAACCGGCACTGGGACCGCCGCCCCCGGTATCCGCCAAAGGCCCCGTATCCAAGCCGGTACAGGGGCCAAGCACGACGACTGCCAAAGGGCCAGCTTCCAAACCGGCGCTGGGGCCAGCGACGGCCACCGCCAAGGGACCGGCATCCAAACCGGCGTTCGCGACCGCGGCGACGGCGACGGGACTGGACAAGGCGACGTTGCCCGATGTGTTGCCGGCAGCCGTGGGTGACAAGACTGCCACGGACGAAGCC
>JAGVLI010000533.1 GCA_020054355.1 Planctomycetales bacterium
GCTTCCTGACGCCCTGGCGCAACGTCGCATTGCCCGCGCCCTATCAACTCGCCGTGACTCCCGGCGACGACTTCGCCGCGCTTGGCCGTCCCCTCACCGTCTCCGCGCGGCTGGCAGCGCTCAAGCCGTCGGTCGCTCTGCCCACCGAATGCACGCTGGTCATCACCGATGCCGTCGGTCACGCCATCCGGCAGCCATTCGTCAGCGACTCGTCCGGTGGTTTTTCCGCTCGCATCGAGCGCGTCGCCGGCGATTTCACCTATCGGGTGGAGGCCGGCCAGGCAGTCAGCCCCGCCTATCGGGTGACCGCCGTCGAACCCGTGGAGCTGAGCGCCAATAGCCCAACCATTACCATCACACCACCGACCTATGCACGCTCGACCACCGCAACCCGAACCCTCCAGGGCTGGCAAGACTTCAACGGCTTGCAACATGGGCTGGCCATCCTGAAGTTCGCCTTCCGCCAGCCGGCGAAGGACGTCACGTTGCGCTGGACGCCGGCCGCTACGAATCAGACCCAGGCGCGAGTGCTGGAACTATCATCCGATGGGCTGACGGGAAGCCACTCCTTCCCGCTGCTCGCGAGCGGCACGCTGCAACTCGTGCTGACCGGCCCGCACGGCATCGTCACGGAACTGGCGCCGTGCAAGGTCGGCGTGCAGCCGGACCAGCCGCCCGCGTTCCTGCAAGTTTCCGGCGGCGAGGAGCGCAAGACCATCCACCCCTACGACCGCCTGGCTGTGGCCGTACGGATCGTGGACGACGTGGCCGTGGACGAGGCGGCCGTCGAGCTGCGCATCAACAACGGACCTCCCGTCGTGGAAACGATCGCACTTCAGGGCAAGGGCACTCCCGAAGCGAAGGGCGAGTACGTCTTCCAGCTGGCGGGCCAGCTCAAGGAAGGCGACGAGCTGCGCTATCGCCTTCGGGCAGCGGACAATCGCCGCTTGTCGGCCGCGGGATTGGGACCGCAAGTGGTCTGGCATCCGGCCGGCGACCGCTGGCGTACCGTGACCATCGCCCGGCGCGGTGACTCGGCCGCTCAAGAAATCCTCGCCCAACGCGACGATTTCCAGAAACGACTCGACCGCATCAAGGCCGACCTCGGCAAGGACCGCAAGGCACTGGCCCAGCTCGACGAGGAAACCCGCAACCGCGCTTCCCTGACCCCCGAGCAATCCAGTCTCTTGCAGGAGCTGGAAAAGGACAGCCGCAAGAGCAGCGCAGCTCTGACCGAACTGGCCCGCGAAGCCGCCCGCACGCCCGGCCTCGAACCGCTGGCGGAACTGGCCCAGGACGTGGCCGACCGGGAGCTGCGCCGCAGCGAGCAAGCCTTGCAGGAAGCCGCTCGGCAGAGCCATGCGCCAGACCGGCAGAAACGCCTCTCTACCGCCGACCAGGAACTGGCGGGAGCGCTCAAACGTCTGGACGAACTGAGACACGTGAACCAGCAAGCGGCGCAGGCGCTGCTGGAACAGCTGAAATTGCGCACGCTGGCCGACCGGCAGCAACAGCTCGCCGACGCCGCCCAGACGCAGCCCACACCCGACCAGACGAAAAAGGAACAAGCGGAGCTGGCCCAGGAGCTGCAACGGCTGGCCCAGCAGAGCGACAAGCTGCGCAACGCCCTGGAGCAAGCCCGCAGCGAAGAAGCCCGCCAACTCGGCCAGCGCGCCCAGGACTTGGCCCAGGGCCAGCGCGATTTAATGGAAGCTCAACGGCAGCAAGTGGCCGCAGGCCAGGCCCTGCCAGCGGACAAGAACCCTGCGGCCGATCTGGTCAAGCAGCAAGCAGACCTGGCCAAGCTCGCGGGCGAGCTGGCGCGCCAGCTGGCCAAGGACCAGGGCCAAAAAGCCCCGGCAGCGCTGCAGGGAGAAGAGGCGGCACGTACCGCTCAACAGGCATCCCGACAACTGCAAGCCGGCGCCCTGCCCCGAGCCTTGCAAGCCGGCCAGCAGACTGCCCAACAGCTTCAGCAACTGGCCCAGCAACTGGAGAAGGCCGCCACCGAGGACGCCGCCGCGTTCAAACAAGCGCAGTCGCTGGCCCAGCGTCAAGAAGCCATCAACAAGCAGCTCGAAGCGCTGGCCAAGAACCCCGATGTCCAGCGCACCCAGCAGCAAGCCAGGCAGCAAGAACTGGAACGTCAGACCGATGAGCTGGCCAGGCAACTAGCCCAGCTGGCCGGCCAGATGCAGCAAGCGCCCGAAGCCCAGAAAGCGCTGCAACAGGCGGCCGCCTCCGGCAAGCAAGCCCAGCAAGCCATGCAGCAGGCCCAGAAGCAAGGCCAGGACGGTAAGCCGGAACTGGCCCAGCAAGCGCAGATGCAGGCGGCGGAAGGCTTGGACCGCGCAGCCCAGCAAGCGGCCCAGGCCGGCAAGCAGGACAAGCCCGATGCCCAGCAGAGCCAGACCGGCCAGTCCTTGCAGCAGGCGCAAGGCCAGATGCAATTTGCTCAGGACCAGCTTCAGCAGAACAACAGCCAGGCAGCCCGGCCCGCGATGCGGAACGCGGCCCAGCAACTCAACCGCGCCGCCGAGCA
>JAGVLI010000637.1 GCA_020054355.1 Planctomycetales bacterium
CCTTCCTGAAGGAACGCTTGCAGCCGATCAAGGTGGAAGCGAAGCAACTGGCCCAGTGGATCGCGCAAATGGACAGCATGAAGTTCAGCGAGCGCGAACAGGCCCGCGAAGCGCTGGAAGCCGTCGCCGAAATCGCCGAGGAGTCGCTGAAGAAAGCCCTGGAAGGCAAGCCATCCCTGGAGGTCCAATCCCGCCTGGAACGGCTCCTCGAAAAAGTCGAGAAGGAGCGCAACGCCCTCAGCCCCCACCGGCTGCGCGTCCTGCGGGCCATCGAAGCCCTGGAACAGATCGGCGGCGAGGATGCCCGGCAGTTGCTGGCAGCGCTCGTCAAGGCGCCCGTCGAAATGCGCCTGACCGAACAGGTGAAGCTGGAGGCCCGGGCGGCGCTCGACCGAATGACAAACCGGCCGTAGCCTTCGCCGCTTGCGGTTTGGCCGACTCCTCCAAGAAAAACCATCGACAAACCCCGTGGCAGCCGGGTACATTAGGGACGCTTATACCCCGCCCCAGGCTCTCCCAGGCGCCAGCCTCCGGCGCCATAGTGGTGGAGAGATTGTCCCGGATGCGGTACCCGCCTCGGAGTACGAACCATGACGCGAGCAGCCATCGCTGCGTTCTGTCTCGGTTTGACCTGGTCCGCCGCCGCCCAGCCCAATCGCGCGGCGGAAGAGAAACCACCGCAACTTTCCGCCGAACACGAGAAAGCCGTGGCCCTGGTCCAGCAACTGGGCGACAAGCTGTTTTCGACTCGCGAGGAAGCCAGCAAGAAGCTGATGCAACTCGGCCGACCCGCCAAGCAAGCGCTGCTCGACGGTTCCAAAAGCCTGGACCTGGAAGTCCGCACTCGTTGCGAAGGCTTATTGGTGGCGGTCCTCGAAGCCGACCTGAAAGCGCGGGTCGATGCCTTCGTCGCGGACAAGGAAGGCAAGCTCGAACACGATCTGCCCGGCTGGAAGCGCTACCGCCAACTGGTCGGCAACGACGCCGGCAGCCGCGAGCTGTTCGCCGAGATGAGCCGGGCGCATTCTCGGTTGCTGGATGAAGCCGAGTCGTCGCCCAAGGAGATGGGCGAAAAATATCACGCCGAAGCGCAGTCGATGTATCAGCAGATCTATTCGCCGGTGGTCGGGCAACGCCGGCAGCTCACGCTCGCCGACGTGTCCGTGATGCTGTTCATCGCCACCGATCCCCAAGTGCCCGTCCCCGAGCAAGCCCGCGCCTTCACCGTCAACCTGCTCTATCAGCCAGCCTTCAACAACGCGGTGCGGTCCGGCTCGCGCACGGAGCAGACCCGCAAGCTGCTGGGCGCCTGGATCGCGCAGGCTTCGGGCCAATCCGCGGTGCAGACGCTCAACCTGGCCATTCAGTTCAATCTGAAGGAAGGACTGGTGCTGGCCCTGAAGCTCATCGAGAGCAAGGACTTCGCCAATGGCATGGCCATCACCGCCCTGGGCAAGCTGGGCAGCAAGGAGCATGTCCCGGTCCTGGAAAAATTGCTCGACAACAAGACCGTGGTGATGAACGTGAACCTGAACAACAAGCAGGGCACCACGGAAGTCCGCGACGTGGCGCTGGCGGTGCTGATCCATCTGACCGGCCAGCAGATCAAGGACTACGGCTTCGAGTTCTACCGCTTCCCCAACAACGACCAGATTTTCCACGCCACCGCTTACCTGGCGTTCGCCGAACAGCCCAAGCGCGACGCGGCCCTGCAAAAGTACCAGGACTGGAAGGCCAAGCAGCCCAAACCCTGAGCGAACTTGGCCTGTACGCACCGCAATCCCCAACCCCGTAGGTCAGGCTTTCCAGCCTGACACTACCACCCGTGTCAGGCTGGAAAGCCTGACCTACAAAACCTGTCCGCATCTTGCAGAGCTGTTGAGGAGAAAGTTTCGGTACGCACGAATAGTCCAAAGGGCAGGCGAAGAAAACGTCTTCTTAGCCTGCGCTGCGGGCTGGGTGCGGCATGATCGCTTTGCTTCAAGCGCGAAAAGGCGGCAAGCCGCTCAGGCGCAGGATGTAGACCGTGCCGTTGCTGTTGGCGGTGGCCAGGTGCTTGCCGTCGGCGGCGGCTGCCAGACCGCTGACGGCTCCCGGCAGCTGCCAGTCCCAGAGGGTCTCGCCGGTCTTCGCGTCCCAGAGCACGATCAGGCCATCCTCGCCGGATGACGCCAGCGCCTGGCCGCTGGGCAGGTAGACGATGGACCGCACCGCGCCGCGGTGGCGTTGCATCGTCATCAATTCCTTGGGGTTCTGGCCGGTCAAATCCCACAGGCGCACCGAACCGTCCTGGACGCCGGTGGCCAGCACCTTGCCGTCGGGCGAAAATTCCACCGACCAGACCCGATCCGCGTAGCCGCGCAGGATCGCTTTCTCCTCGGGAACGGCACGTCCAGCCAGGTCCCAGAGTCGCGCCGTATTGTCCCAGCCCGCTGACGCCAGCCACTTGCCGTCAGGCGAAAACGCCACTGACCAGACCCATTTGCTGTGGCCGCGCAAGGTCGCTTTTTCCTTTGGTTCCGGCTGGGACAGGTCGAACAAACGAATGGCGGCGTCGCCGCTGCCGCAGGCCAGGAGCTTGCTGTCGGGGGAGAAGGCCACCGCATTCAGGAACTGCGACGGCAGCTGGGCGCGCTCCTTCGGTTCCGGACCGCTCAGGTCCCAGAGCCAGATGGTTTCATCGCCGCTGCCCGAAGCCAGCGTCTTGCCGTCGGGCGACAGGGCGACCGACAGCACGCCGCTCTGATGGCCGCGCAGCACGGCCTTTTCCTGGGGCAACGGTGGCGACAAATCCCAGAGGCGCACGGTGGTATCGCGGCTGCCCGAGGCCAGGGTCTTGGCATCATTGCTGAAGGCGACCGACCAGACGCTGCTGGTATGGCCGCGCAAAGGGACTTTTTCGGCGGGAACGGCGCCGTCCAACTGCCAGAGGCGCACGGTGGTATCGCGGCTGCCCGAGGCCAGCGACTTGCCGTCCGGACTGCACGATACGGCCATCACTTCGCTGGTATGGCCTTCCAGGATCGCGGCGGCCTTCGGTTCCGGGCCGGAGCAGTCCCAGATGCCGATGCTCTCATCGCCGCTGCCGGAAAAGAGCCGCTTGCCGTCCGGGCTGAAGGCCAGCGTGTTGACGTCGCCCGTGTGGCCTTCGAGCAAATGCGCGCCCTTCGCCGTGCGCCCGCTCACGTCCCAGAGCCAGATGGTCTGATCGTAGCTGCCGGAAGCCAGGACTTTGCCGTCCGGCGAAAAGGCCAGGGACAGCACCGGGCCGACATGTTCCTTCACCTGGGCCGACAGCTTCGGTTCGCCGCCGCCCAGGTCCCAGATGTTGATGGAACCGTCGGCGTTGCCCGAAGCCAGGGTCTTGCCGTCCGGGGAAAACGCCAGGGTATAGACGGCCAGCCCGTGCATCTCGATGAACGCCCCGGCCACCACCTCGCCGCCGACCAGACTCCAGAGGCGGACGGTGCGATCGGGACCGCCGGAGGCGAGCGTGCGCGCATCGTGGC
>JAGVLI010000697.1 GCA_020054355.1 Planctomycetales bacterium
GCCCGCGCCAGCGCCAGCCAGTCAATGCCGGCGATGCCCATACGGCGGCACAGCACCAGCCCGAGCGCGGTGAAGAGGACCTCGCCGACCACGCTGCCCGTGCAGGCCCCCAGATAGCCCCAGCGGGGAATCAACAGCAGCTCAAGGACGAGTTCCAGGGCGAAGATGCCGATGACCAGCTTGGCGAAGAACCGCTGCCGGCCCAGGGCGGTGAAGACGAAGCGAAACTGCATCGACAGAAACGACAACACGGCGATCCAGATCAGGATGCGCATGGGGACCGCCGCCTCGACGAAGCTCGGCCCCGCCAGGAGGAGGATCAACGGCTCGGCACAGATGCAGAGGACGACGGTCAGCGGCAAACTGATGATCCACATCAGGCGGACACTGCTGGCGAACGTTCGGCTCAGGGCCGCGCGGTCCCCTTCGGCCATGCGCGCCAGCGAAGGCAGCAGCGCCAGCATCACCGCTTGAGGCAGCCAGTTGAGCGGTCCGAGCGGCCGATAGGCGACACTGTAGATGCCGACGACGGCCACCGGCTGCAGCAAGCCGAGCAGAATGGTGTCGAGCTGCCAGGTCAGGCGCCGCACCACGTCGCCCAGCCCCAAGGGTACGGATTCGCTCAGCCAGTCCTTGACCACGCTGAAGTTGAGCCGCCAGTGCAGGCAGCCCCACCGGCGCTGAACTCCGACCAGCAGAAAGACGGCCGTCAAGATGTTGCTGACCGCCAACACCGCCAGCACCAGGGCGGCGCTCGCCGTCCCTTGCGCAACCAAGACCAAGACGAAGCCGACGAACAGCGCCCCTTGCAGCACGCGCGCGAGGTTTTCGTAGCCGACTTGCTCGAAGGCCCGGAAGATGGCGCCGCAAAAACGCTGGACCTGAATCGCCGCGCAGGCCACACCCGACGCCGCTGCCGCGAACAGGATTTGCGGGTCGTGCTGCTGCCCGGCTCAGAGGGCGCCGAATCCCAGGAACACTCCCACCGAAGCCGCGGCCACGATGCTGTACAGGCCCGCGGCTTCGGCTACGGCGTCCCGCCAGAACGCAGGGCGCCGCACGATCCGGCAGGTCAGCACCGTGTTGGTCCCGACCTCGGTAATGAGTTGCACTACCAGGATGAGAGCGAAGAAGAGGTAGTACGTCCCCAGACCGTCCCGACCGAGGACCCGGGCGAGGACGAACACGGCCCCCAGGTGAAAGGCCGCGAGCAGTCCCTGTCCGAACAGATTTCGTCCAGATGGAGAAAGCAAATGATATGCCGGGGTTCTTCGTGCACTTTTCACGAGTCTGCTAGACTGGCCGCGCGGGATTATCGGCCGGTTCCGGGGCCGCAACCTGGAACGATGGTCCGCAAGTGGCAGTCAGCAAGGCAAGAATATGCTTAGCGGAGGGCAGTCGGATTCACGAATGAAACTGTGTGACTGGCAGCGGAGTCCACCAGCATTCGGCTGCCAGTCGCACAGCCGTGCAATGAGAGTCCGGTCGTGCAGCCGGAGAAGTGGCACCTGGCCAAAGCAGCGGTGCTGCCCGGTGCGGGAGGATCAGGCAACGGTTCAGGCAGGCCGGATGGTCGTCGATCCTGCCCGGCTGCCCACCTGGCGGCTGTGCCCCGCGGGGCTTCGGACGCACGGAGGACCGATGTTCAAGCGCCGGGCAGTTCCAGAGTCTGATACGCTTCGCCGCTCAGACCGCGGTACGCCGTCACTCTGGTCTGGCCCTCGGCATCCACGGTGAAGCGCTGGAAGCCGGGCACACTGGCCAGACGTGGGCCTTTTGCGTTCGGAGCCAACCGCTTGATGATCGTCCGCATCGCCTCCCGATCGGCCGGCTTGCGATAGTTGACGTCGGCAATGAGGTCCGCGTCATAGGCCGGAGTCTTGCACGGCAGGGCGCGGGCCGCGCCTGCGGGCAGGATCGCGTAGGTCATGATCTGGGTTAGGGTGTGCTTGCTGTCCGGGTCGGTGTAAGCCAGCGTGGAGTGCATGCGCAGGTGGCCGCAGAGAAAAGCACAGGTGCGGTGCTTGACGAGCAGCGCGGTCAGCGCCGCGTGCGCGTCGGGGTCCGTGTCGAAGACGGCCCCGCGCGGATTGATGGGAAAGAGCGGCGCGTGGGCAACCACGAAGAGCAAGCCCTGCGGCGCGCGTTGCCGGAACGCGGTCAAGTCTTCCTTGAGCCACTTCAGCTGTCCCTGGTCCAGCCAGGCCTCCCCCTTGCCGCCGCCGAATACGTCCAGGACGATGAAGTGCGCCGAGCCGCCCGCATCGAACGAGTAATCGGCCCGGCCCTGGGACTCCGGCGCCGCCTTGCGCAAGAAGGCCGGCATGTGCGCGTCGTAGGCGGCCCGCATCCCCTTGCCGTAGATGTCGTGATTGCCCCGCGTCAGCATCAAGGGGACCGGGAATTTCCGCGCGGTCATGTCCTCGACGAACTCGCGCAGCAGGGTCTGCGACTTTCCCTCGGAGGGGCAGTCCCCGTGGACATAATCCCCCAGCTGCAAGATGAACGACGGCCGCGGTTCACCTGCCTTCAGTTCGGCTTGGACCTTGTCCCATAGCGCGTTCCACGACCGGGCGGTATGTTCGGTCATGGCCTTGGCGAAAGGGCCGATCGTCTCGGGCTGGTAGTAATCCGGACGGGCAAAGTGCGTATCGCCCACGACCAGGAAGGAGAAGGGCTGGCGTTGGGCCGGCCCCTCCGGCGGCGCCGCTCTGGTCAACCATTTGGCTGCCGGAGACAGGCAGAGCGCCCCGGCCGTTAACCCGTAGATCTGAAGGAAGGTACGGCGTTTCATCGGTCCGTTTCCTCCGGATGTGCCGAAACACGAGGGGACCGCCCTGGGGCCAGTCCCCTCGCGCGGCGCCGGTCTCACGCCTTCGTGACGACCAGGCCGAGGTTGAAGCTGACGGGGCGTCTTATACCGCAAGCGGCCCGGAATGAGCCCTTCGAGCCGCGCACGCAGTAAGCGGTAGGCCACCCCGCTTACTGCGTGCGCGGCTCGGAAGTCCGCTTACTGCGTGCGCGGCTCGGAGGTCCGCTTATTGCGTGCGCGGCTCGGCAGTCTCATTTTGGGCCGCGTGCAGAATAGATGGTCAAGGGCACGGTGATATTACTCCAAGCCGAATCCCCGGTCTGGTTGACGGCCCGGATACGGTAATAGTACGTCTTGCCGCTCTGGACGGCGCCGTCCGTGTAGCTGACGTCGTTGGTGCTCGCCGTGTCCAGATACTTGAACGTGACGCCGTCGAGGGACCGTTCGATCCGGAACCAGCCCTCGTTGCTCGCGTTGTCGGTCCAGTTGAGGCGGACCTGGGTGGAGGAAGCCGCGGTCGCCTGGAGGTTGCTGGGAGCGGCGGGCAGCAGGGAGGAAACACCGCCGCCGGTCTTCGGCCAGAAGTAGAGCGGCTGGTTGGTTCCCTCCTTCAGGGTATAGAAGCCGCTGCCATCTTTTGCCCAGGCAATGGTCTCCGACCACTCGTTGGTGTAGAGGACGACCGGCGCCTGGGGTTGCGCTTTGAGGACCTCTTCGATGGTCTGTCCGGGCAGACGGACCCAGATGAAGGTTTCCTGGTAGTTCTTGATGGCGATCAGGCTGCGGTCGGCGGAGATGTCGCCGGCCGTGGGCGAAGGGGTCACGCTGGAGCTGCTGTTGGCAATGATCTTGGTCACGAAGGTCAAATCCAGGACCGAGCCGGCCGGCTGGTTCAGCGAACTGGCCGGAGCGCGGAACACCCAGCGTTCGTTGTTAGCGTCGCTGGACTTGCCCGCCTTGGCCACCACGTAGAGATCGCCGGCCACCGGGTCGATCATCATGGTTTCGGCATTGTTCTTGACGTAGCTCTTGGTCCCGTTCGCGTTGACTTTGACGTAGCGGAACTCGAATTTCTCGACCCCGCCTACCTTGATGACCGGGGCGCTGCCGGGACTGGGCGGGCTGGAGGCGTTGGCAACGGTCGGTTCCCGGAACCGGTAGATCTGGATGCTGGTGCGGCTGCCGGGATTGTCGCCAATATCGGCCACGTAAATTGTAGCTGGCCCCGGCCACGGGACCCGGCCCGATGGCAAGTTCTTCCCAATCCCTCGCCGAAACCCGGTTGTTGTCGGCAGGATTGCCGAAATAGAGCTGATACGTCCCCAGCAGTTTGCCTGCGGTGTTGAGCGCGAAGAGCCGGGACGAATCGCCGCTGTCGTTGTGCGTCCACAGGACACCGGAGTTCCTCCAACTGACGGCCAAGCCGGAGGCCTCGGTGATCTGGTTCGTATTCACCTTCCCCATCAGCTGCTTGGCGCCGAAAGTGGGCGGCGTGCTGGCGGTCGTGGCAGTGGTGGCGGTGGTGGCGACCATCTCGGAGTCGCCGATGGTCCCCGAAATCAAATCGGCCGGGACCAGTCGGTCCTCAAGCCCCTCCAGGGTTGGCCGGAAGCGCGGGCGGGCGGAGAGGCCCCGGACCGGTCGGTGGGTAGTGTTACCTCGGAACAACAGTCGGGATAGCCGGAACATGCTCGTTATCTCCTTTGATAAGAGCACCACGAAATGACCGATGGCCGCCCGGGTGCGGCAGACCATCACACGATGGGGACGTCGGGAGACCGAAACGACGGGCCGGGTGCGGCGGACGTGCGCACGGGTTGGTCGTCATGGGAACGAAGCGACGGGAAAGGGAGCGCGGCCAGGCGAGGCCCGCCCGCGCGGGCCGCAAGCCCTCGGCAAGAAACTTATCAACGTTGATAAGCCGGGAGAAATCATGGATCAGCGACGCACGTCCAGAAAGTACCCGGCGAATCAGGTAATGCAGGCTTGCGAATCCAAGTGGGCCGGGACAAGCGGAGTCGTGACGCTTGCTCCTGGATTCGCGCGGACCGTGGGCGTACACCGCGGCGAGTGGCTGCGGTGCGTCGATCACCAGAGGTACGACCGGGTGCAAGCGGGGGAAGGAGACGGGAACCGACCTAGCCGGGACATGACAGTCGTGCAACCGGCGGTCGGAACCTGTGGCCTTTCGGCAGCTTGGCGGTCCCGGAGGGACCCATAGCTTTGCGCCCCACCTTTGCAGGTGGTTTGCCTTTGTCGTGGAACACAGGCGAAGTGGTGCGAGTTTTGCTTAAAGGGCTGGCGATGGCTCGCCGAGAGCGACGATTTCCGAGGCCGTCGGTGGGGAAGAGAAAGCGAAAGCCAGTCGATTCGTCATTCAACATTAGGATGACTTTTTCACAGGGTCAAGAAACTGCAGCCAAAATTTGCAATTACAAGCGCAATATTATGCTCAGCGCCAAACCAGCCGCTGGCTCCGTTTGGAATGAAATTTGCTATTGTGGTTAGACTTGTTCGGGTTGCGCGGACCAGACCGGAGAGTACTTTAGAGACCATGTCGCCGGCAGCGTGCGTTCCCGCCGACCTGGAAGCCGATGGCGGCTGGGCGCGACCGGCACTCCGGCGAACTGGCAACTCTTGAAGTATGCGGGACTTCAGACCGAGGCGCTTGCGCTGGACGAGGCCGAAATGCCACCGCTGACATCGGCAGCCGACTCGCCGACCGAGCCGAAGCCCAACATCCTGCTGGTGGACGACCAACCCGCCAACTTGCTGGCGCTGGAAGCGCTGCTGGCCGACTTGGGCCTCAATCCGGTGCGGGCCAGCTCCGGCGAGCTGGCCTTGCAACTCTTGCGGGAAACCGAGTTCGCGCTGATTCTCCTCGCCGTGCGCATGTCCGGTCTCGACGGTTTCCAGACCGCCAAGCGGATCCGCGGCCAGGAACCGTCGCGGCACACGCCGATCATCTTTGTCTCGGCCCAGCACGGCGACGATTTTTCGATCGTCGAAGCGTACAGTCTCGGCGCCGTGGATTACCTGATCGAGCCTCTGCTGCCGGGGATCGTGCGCGCCAAGGTGAACGGCCTGGTCGAGCTTTATCGGGAGAAGGCGCACGCCCGGCGCCAGCGGGAGCAATTTCGGCTGCTCATCCAGGGGACCATCGACCACGCCATCTTCATGCTCGACCCCACGGGCCGGGTCGCCACCTGGAATGCGGGCGCGGAGCGCATCAAGGGATATGCCGCCGAGGAGATCATCGGCCAGCATTTCTCCCGCTTTTACCCGCAGGAAGCGCTCGACC
>JAGVLI010000722.1 GCA_020054355.1 Planctomycetales bacterium
CGGCGCTGCGCCGCTGGCAGTCCACGCCGACTTGCTGCTCTATCAGTTCTTGCCCGGAGAAGACGGCGCGGCGGCGGGGGCCATTGCGATCCGCAGCGGGGGCGTGCTGCTCGACGGAATGCTCTTCGGTAAAGCAGCACGCGCCGAGGAGATCGCGGCGCAAGCTCGCTGTTCGGAGGCGCTCGCCCGGCGCGCCGAGCGCTGGCTGAAGTTCCTGTTTCAGGAATTCCTGCCGAAGACGGCTGAGGAGCAACATCGGCCGCCGTCGGCTGCGTCGGACAAATGGACGTTTCCGGAAGCGACGGCGTGTCCGGGTTGCGGGAGACTTCTGCTACCCGCCCAGCTTACCGTTTCGCCTTAACGATTGAAGCGGTGCGGCGCGATGTGCCGATCTTGCTTCACTGGGCGCGCTGCACACTTGCTGTTCGTGAGGAAGGTACACAATGGGATTTCTCTCCGGTCGCGTTTCGTTCCTGCGGTTTCGCGTCGAGCGGCCCGCGCCAAAACTGTTTGGCCAGCCGCAGCTGGACCAACTGACCGAGCGCGCCATCGGCTTCCAGAAGGTGGCGGCCAAGGATGGCAGCGATGCCGGCTGGATCGCGGGCGACGACATACTCGACACTCAGTTCGATCTGGCCAAGAACATCGTCAACGACACCCTGGTCTTCGCCTTGCGCCTCGACACCCTGAAGCTGCCAGCCGACCTGCTGCGCGCCTATCTCCGCATCGAGCTGAAGGCCCTGGCCGCCGGCAATCCCAGCGGCTTGCCCAGCTTCCGCCAGAAGCGCGAGGCCCGCGACGCCGCCCGCGAACGGCTGGAACTCGAAGCCAAGGACGGCCGCTATACCCGGCGCAAGGCGTATCCCATCCTCTGGGACCGGCCCTCGAACTGCCTGCTGGTCGGCACCACCTCCGGCGGGGTGCTGGACAAGCTGCACGGCCTGTTTCAGGACACCTTCGGCTCGAGCCTGACGCTCTGCGACGCCGGGCAGTTCGCCGCGCACGATTGGCCGAGCACCGCGCTCGACAAGCTTCAACCGGCCGCGTTCCAGCCCGGCGCTGCCGTGGGTGAAGTAGCCTGGGTCGGCGATCCGGGCAGCGGCAACTACCTCGGCAACGAATTCCTGCTCTGGCTCTGGTACGTGCTGGACGCGGAAGAAGACACCGTGAAGCTGCCGGACAAGTCCGAGGCAACGGTGATGTTCGCCCGGACGCTGGTGCTGGAATGTCCGAAAGCGGTATCGGGCAGCGAGAGCATTCGCAGCGAGGTGCCGAACCGCTTGCCCGAAGCCCGCCGCGCGATTCAGTCCGGCAAGCTGCCGCGCAAGGCCGGCCTGACGGTGATTCGCCACGATCAGCAATACGAGCTGACGCTGCAAGCGGAGAACCTGGGCATCAGCGGCGCCAAACTGCCCGCCAGCGAGGAATCCGACGAACGCGCGCAACTCGACGAGCGCATCGACCAACTCCGCAATCTGATCGATGTGACGGACCAGCTGTATCGGGTGTTTCTCCGCCACCGGCTCGGCAGCGACTGGTCGAAAGACCTGGAGCAGATCAAGCGTTGGCTGCAAAAGGACGACCGCAACCGTCGGCAAGCGGCGGGGTAACCATCGTCCGGCGTCGTCTTCATGCTTTGGAGATGCGATACAGGTATGGGGTTAGCTGCTCCAGCAGGATTCGATCTTGAGCCTGAATTCGGTTGGCATCGAAGAATTGACCCCACTTCCGGCAACGGAAAATATTCTTGGGTCGGACGATGTCCGTCTCGAAGACTTCATCTCCCCACATAATGCGGACCTTGCGCTCGGCCTCTTTCGATGACTCACCGAAGACATCCTTGGGAAAAAGGTCGTGCCCGCCAGCCAAGTTCAGGGAGCCGTACTTGAGGTTTGCCTCCGTGACGGTCAGGAAACGAGAGCCAGTCGCCATACCATTCCCTCCAACCGGAAGTCCGGCGCATACAACCGCGTCAGGAATTGCGACGTAGAACAGAGATGCTTGACCCTTTCGAGGGATCGGTTGCGCTAATCGCCGAGGGTTTTCCAGCACCCAGCACCAGTTCTTTGGATTGTGATTGACGAAGCGATGTTTCCGCAGCTTGAGAGGTAATTCATTGGGACGGCAAATACAAACGAGATCCACGATGCCGAGAACCGAACCAAATTGAAGCGAACCCGAATCCCGCCAGTCAGGAACGTACTTGTCCTTCTCCGCTGCCGTCCGCTTCGACCACTCCTGTTTGCCTTTGCTCGAATGAATGCCAAGAGTTACTTTCCATTTTGCTGATCGTGGCACGTTATTCCAACGCCAGCAGCGGTTCTCCACTACTTTCTCACCCGAGAGGATCATCGCAGCCCAAGGTTGTTGAATCGACAAGCAAGCAATACGGGGCTGTAGCATCAGCGTTTGGGCTGCCTGGATGTTCAAAGGGAAAAGCTGCATCAACGAATCGGCCAGTTGCCCACCGTGCTGCTGTCGCAGCTGATCGGCCCGCCATAGCTTTTCGTTGCGCTGCTGCAGTTTCTTGGCATCGCCGGTGGGCAGCGCTTCGAGGTGCAAGGCCAACGCGTCTGACTAAGCGCGATCGGCTTGCGCCAGCACCTGGCGCACCAGCTCAATGTCCACTTGCAGGAGAGCGGCGATTTCCGCGACGGACTTCTTCTCGGCCGCCAACCTCGCGATGGCGATACCCTTCTCCATGCCTTGCTTCATGCCTTTCTCCATGCCTTTCTCCATGCCTTCCTTCATGCCTTCCTTGAGACCCTCCTTCATGCCTTCCTTGAGACCCTCTTTCATGCCTTCCTTGAGACCCTCCTTCATGCCATCTGCCACAGCTTCCTGGTAGGCACGGCTTTGACGAATGTCGTGTATTTGCAACATGGTCCTGATCTCCTCGCGGCTCAGCTTGGGTACCTTGTACATGATGACCGTTTCAATGAATTCTAACAGGTCGGCCCGCAGCGCTAAATCCTCAATCTCCGCCTTGGCCCGTGCGACGAGCGTGCGGGCCGTCGCCGGAGCCTGGCTTTCGGTTTGCCGAATCAAGTACAGGATCGACAGGCCGAACGGAGCATTCGTCAATTCGGGCATCTCCGCCAGATAGAAGCGCCGGATCAGCCCGGCGTCCAGCAGGGGCTGATACGGCGCCAGTTCCGACGGTTCCAGGCCGCGGTGGGCGAACAGCACCACGCCGCAAAATGGCTGGCCGGGATCGTGCTGCTTCAGATAGGTGTAGACCTTGGCCAGCAAGCCGGCGAAAACACTGGGCAAGGGATAGAATTGCACTTCCAGGAAGTACAACGGCAACCCTGCCTCCTTGGGCAGGAACATCCCATCCACACGGTGCGATGTTTCCTTGAACTCGAGGGCCTGGTACTCGTAGCGCGCCGCCGTGTCCGCAGCCAGATCGGCCGGCATCCCCAGCAACAGGAAGAAGGTCTCCGGGCTGGTTTCAAACAGACGATAGAAAATGGGGTCGGTGATCATCGTGACGCTTCCGGCTATCGAATCGGCAACTGCCCGCCGTGCTGCTGCCGCAGCTGATCGGCCCGCCATAGCTTCTCGTTGCGCTGTTGCAGCTTCTCGGCATCGCCGGTGCGCAGGGCTTCGAGGTGCAAGGCCAGCGCTTCCTCGCGCAGCTGAATGTACTGCTTGTAGAAATCCACCACGCCCTGATCGCCGGGCGGAATGCTCTCCAGGTTCCGGAACCGGCCGGCGATCGTGCGCCAGCGCGGCAGGAACTCCTGTTCGATCTGGTCGGCCAGCTGCGGGCCGGTCAGCTTGCCCGCGCTGGACTGGTCCAGTGCCGCGTGGAAATCGGTCCAGAAGGTCCGCTCGTCTGCGTCGAAACGCTGCTGCGCCAGGTGGATGTCGTCGTAGTGAAACGACAGCAGGAAACCGCCGAGGAAGACGACCAGCACGCCGCCGACGAGGGCCATGGTCACGGCGATCACGAAGATCCACAGGCGATGGATGGCCTTGACTGCCCAATGCGTCTCCTTGGCCCGGGCATACTCGGCTTCATGGGCTTGCGTGCCGAACTCCCACTTGGGAGCTGCATTCTGGGCTTCCGCCAGCGCGGAACGCAGGGTCAGCGGAGCCACCGGAACGGTTTCGACCGCCTCCTCGATCTTGCTCTCCGCGATGCAGACGGCCGACAGTTGCGGCGCCTGGGAATCCGGAGCGGGAGCGGGCGGTGCCTCCACGAAGGGATTGTCGGCGGACGACGTGCTCATGAGCTGCCCTCACTTCCGTGGGCCAGACCGGAGACGAAAGATGGCCGGTTGCGTCGGGAACTGCACTCCAGAAGATAACGCAGCCGGCCAAAATCCGTCCACAACAATCTTCAGCCGGCCGCCGGCAGCGTTGGCAGCACCGGTTTCAGCCTCGACTAGTTCGGTTTGCGCCGTCCGCGGCGCGGGGCAGGCAGGTCCAGCAGTTCGTGCCAGCTATTTACCTGAAACAGTTTGACGGCCAATGCTTCCAATCGCTGTAAGTCGGCTATCCGCTCGAAAGCGATGGCGAGCGGTGCGCTGGGTGGCCCCCAACGATTCTCTGCCTGAAAGCGCAGCAATTCTTTGGCCCCGGCGATTTTGCCCTTGGCTTCACCTCTGGCTTCGCCTTCTTCCAAGATGGCTTGATAGGTGGTCGATTCTTTCATGGATACCACTCCTCGCAGCAGTAGTGCGGCCAACTCGCTCGAATATCGCATGCCCATCAGGATATACGTCGCGGCCCATAGGCTGGCCGTGCGGGGCCGCCCCAGCCGGGCGGGCAGCCGCTGCTGCATTGCTTCTATTATGCCCGGCAGTTCCGCTTCTGTCACGGCGCTGATTGGCGCCAGGGGTAGGGTACCGATGCCGCCGGCCAGCAAAGGCTGCACCGGCAGCTGCCAGACGCGCACCGTCTGATACCGAAAGACTGCGTAAGGTTCCTCGTCGGGAAACGCGCATACCCGTGTGCCAGTCAGCAGCGGCGAGTCGGCTTCGGGCCGCAACAAGATGACCGCTGTGCGCACCCGCAGCTGGTGACGCACCTCCAGCAGCAGGTTGCGCATGTGCAGTAGCGGCGGCAGCTGGGCGGAGTCGTGGCCGGACTGAAATTCGAGGTGCAGCAAATACGACGTTTCGGCCCGGACGCGCAGCACTTTGTCGGCGGCCCCGCTGACCGTGCCGATGTCGGCGTCGAACACATCGGTTGGGGCGCGCGGCTGGCCTAGGAGGACCGGCCAGTCTTCCGGCACGGTTTCGACGAGGGCTTTCAGCGTTGGATCGAAGGGTTTCTTCATGACATGGACGAAAGAGCATGGCCGCCAACGGTGGCGCTGGCGGCCACGCCCGTGCTTCTCCGAACCATCGCGAACCGATGAATCTACTGCAAGTTCACGTACACCGTCTTCACTTCCGTGTACAGCTCCAGGGCGTACTCGCCGAGTTCCCGGCCGAAGCCGCTCATCTTGAAGCCGCCGAACGGGGCCGCCGCGTCGAAGACGTCGTAGCAGTTGATCCAGACCGTGCCGGCGCGCAGCTCCTTCGCCAATCGGTGCGCCTTGGTGACGTCCTTGGTCCAGACCGCCGCCGCCAGGCCGAACATGGTCTGGTTGCCGCGCTTGACGACCTCGTTCAGGTCCTTGAACTTCAGGATGTTCATCACCGGGCCGAAGATTTCATCCTTGGCGATCTTCATGTTGTCCTGCACGTCGTCGAAGACGGTGGGCTCGATGAAATAGCCCTTGTCGCCGGAGCGTTTGCCGCCGCAGAGCAGCTTGGCACCTTCCTTCTTGCCGGCGTCGATGAAACCCATCACGCGGTCGAACTGGTCCTGCGACACCTGCGGCCCTTGTTCCGTGGCCAGGTCGAAGGGATCGCCGACGCGCCGCGACTTGGCCTTCTTCACCATCTTTTCCACGAACTGAGCGTGGACCTTCTCTTCCACGAACAGCCGGCTGCCGGCGCAGCAGCACTGCCCTTGATTGAAGAACAGGCCGAAGTAAGCGCCTTCCACGGCGGCATCGATGTCGGCATCGGCGAAGACCACGTTCGGACTCTTGCCGCCCAGCTCCAGGCTGACGCGCTTCAGATTGCTCCTCGCGGCCGCTTCCATGATGAGCTGGCCGGTCGTGTGCTCGCCGGTGAACGCGACCTTGTCGATGTCCGGATGGCCGCTGATGGCAGCGCCCGCCGTCGGCCCGAAGCCGGGCACCACGTTGA
>JAGVLI010000656.1 GCA_020054355.1 Planctomycetales bacterium
GGCCGCGCGCTGCGCTCGGCGGACGACCCCAAGCAGCACTGGCAGGGTTTCTTTGCGTATGAAGAGAACCCGTGGTGCGTCAACCCCAAGCAAGGCTGGCTCGGCACCGCGAACAATCCGGTGTTGCCGGCGAACGAAGACCCCGGCCTGGGCGGCATGTGGACCACGGACGTGCGCCAGCGGCGCATCCGCCGGAAGCTGGATGGCCAGCCGAAATTCACGCTCGACGAATGCGCTACCTTTCAGATGGACACTGTCAGCGAGCGCGCCCGCGACGTGGTGGCGGCCCTGGCGCGAACCCTGGAAGCGGCCAGCGATCCGCAGCTCCAGAAGACGGCAGGCTTGCTGAAGGAGTGGGATGGCGACATGCGGAGCGACAGCGCTGCCCCCGCCATCTTCGATGCGTTCGCCCGCCACTGGGCCAACGTGGTCCTCGACGAGCGCGTCTCCAGCGAGGCGCGCGATCTGGTGGCGCGCCATGTCTTCGGCCTGATGTTCGAGCTGCTCAAGGAAGACCCCGCCGGCTGGTTCGCCCCGAGCAAGCGCCCGGAGCGCATCCAGACGGCGATGCGGCTCGCGCTCGACGACCTGTCCGCGCGGCTGGGTCCGAACCCGGCGAAATGGCGCTGGGGCGATATTCACACGCTGACGCTGCGGCATCCCCTCGGCAAACGGCAGCCCCTTTCGACCGTATTCGACGAAGGCCCGCATCCCATCGGCGGCTCAAGCCATACCATCAACAATCAATGGACGAGTCCGACCGGCACCTACGAAGCCACCGCCGGCGCGAATTGCCGGATTGCCGCCGATCTGGGGACTTCCGAGCTGCGTATCATCAATTGCCTGGGACAATCGGGACATCCCGGCAGCGAACACTACCGCGATCAACTCGACGACTGGCTCCACGGTCGGCAGCACGTCCAGACACTGGACTGGAAACAGGTGGAAGCCGCCGCAAAACATCGGCTCGAACTCGCTCCGACCGCCTAACCGTCTAACCGTTTAGCCGCGAGCCGAAGGCGAGCGCTGGTGCGCTGCCAAGTAGGTCCGGCGAGCCGAGCCGGACCTGTGGCGCCGGATAATCGCACGGCTTTGCAAAGTCCGGGTGCCGCTCGGCTCGCGGCACCTACCTGCCGGAACTTGCTGCAACACCTCGATCAATCGAGTAGAATGCCGGTTTCCTGCCAATCACCGCGTGCGCCTTCCGGGAGATTTTTCATGCGACTCGTCCTGTGCGGTCTCGTCGGGATCGCCTGTTTCGTCGGCCTGGCCGAACTGGCTGCCCAGAAGGAAGACCCGAAGCTGGTCGCGCCGACCGAGGCGCTGACTCCGGAACAGGAAGCGAAGCACTTCAAGCTGCCGCCCGGCTTCGTCATCGAACTGGTCGCGGCCGAGCCGGATATTCACAAGCCGATGAACCTCAACTTCGACGACCGCGGCCGGCTGTGGGTCACGGACACCGTCGAATATCCCTATCCCGCGCCGGCCGACCGCAAGGCGCGCGATGCCGTCAAGATCATCGAGTTCGCCGACGGCAAGGCCAAGGCCGCCAAGATCACTACGTTCGCGGATGGCCTGAACATCCCCATCGGCGTGATGCCGTTGCCGACGGCGCTGAACGGCAAGCCGGGCACGAGCGCCCTGGTCTACAGCATTCCCAACCTCTTTCGCTTCACGGACACCCAGGGAACCGGCCAGGCGGATCAGCGCGAGATCGCCTACGGCACCTACGGGTTCAAGGACACGCACGGCATGACCAGCAGCCTGAACTGGGGCTTCGACGGCTGGCTCTACGTCACGCACGGCTTCGCCAACAGCTCCACCGTCAAGGCGGCCGACGGTTCGACCGTGCAGATGCAATCCGGCAACACCTACCGCATCCGGCCGGACGGCAGCCGGGTCGAGCAGTTCACCTGGGGGCAGGTCAATCCCTTCGGACTGTGCTTCGATCCGCTGGGCAATCTCTACTCGGCGGATTGTCATACCAAGCCGGCAACGCTGCTGCTGCGCGGCGGCTACTACGACAGCTTCGGCAAGCCGCACGACGGCCTCGGCTACGCGCCCAACCTGATGACACATGACCACGGCTCGACGGCCATCTGCGGCATCACGCACTACGCGGCCGATCAGTTCCCGCCGGAATTTCGCGAAACCCTGTTCATCGGCAACGTGGTGACGAACCGCATCAACCACGACAAGCTCGAACGCCACGGTTCGACCTACCGCGCCGTGCTGCAGCCGGACTTCCTGAGCAGCACCGATCCGTGGTTCCGGCCGGTGGACATCAAGCTCGGGCCGGACGGCTGCCTGTACGTCGCCGACTTCTACAACCGCATCATCGGCCATTACGAGGTCCGGCTGGATCATCCGGGACGCGACCGGGAGCGCGGCCGGATCTGGCGCATCAGTTATCGGAGCGAGAACCCGCAGCCGCTGCAATCGCCGCCGGATTTCACGAAGATGACCGACCAGGAACTGGTGAAACGCCTCGGCGACGCCAACTTGACGGTGCGCACGTTCGCGGCCAATCGCCTGGTGATGCAGGAGAAGGACAAGGTTCATGCTCCGTTGACGGATGCGGCAGCGCGAGGCGTGAATCCTTTCCAGCGACTGCATGCCCGTTGGGTGCTGGAGCGCCGCGGCGAACTGAGCGAAGACTTGCTGCTGGCCGGCTGCGCGGATCAGGATGTACTGGTGCGCGTTCACGCCCTGCGCGTGCTGTCCGAGCGCAAGGACTGGACGACAAAGCAATGGGACGCGATCCATGTCGGTCTGCGGGACACCGATGCTTTCGTGCAACGGGCTGCCGCCGATGCGATCGGGCTGCATCCCGATTCGAGGAATATCCGGCCGTTGCTCGACCTGCGTTCCCGCGTCCCCGCCGCCGACACGCTGCTGCTGCACACGGCGCGCATGGCCCTGCGCAACCAGTTCCGACCGGCCGACAACTGGACGAAGCTGCCCGAGAACTGGAGCGAAACCGATGCGAAGGCTCTGGCCGACGTGACGCCGGGCATTCCCACGCCGGAAGCAGGCGCTTACCTGATTCGCCACTTGCAAAAGGGCAAGGAAGCACCAGCGGACGTGGTCCGCTATGTGCGCCACGCGGCCCGCCATGCTCCCGAGAGCCAGCTGCCAGCGCTGCTGACCCTGGTGCGCGGGCAGGACGCGATGAACCTCCGGCAGCAAGCCAACCTGGTGCGGGCGGTGCAGCAGGGCAGCCAGGAGCGCGGCGCCGCGCTGAGCGAGGATGCCCGCGCCTGGGCAGGCGACTTGATCGACCAGTTGCTGACAGCCAAGGAAAACGACCTGCTGCAAGTCGGCCTGGACCTGGCCGGCGCGCTGAAGCTGCAGAAAAGCCAGAGCGCCATTCTCGGCGTCGTGAAACGCAAGGAAATCGCCGAAGCGCCGCGCCGCGCGGCCATGACCGCGCTCGTCGCTCTCGATCCGAAGGCGCACATCGGCGTGCTGGCGGGCGTTGTCGCTGATGCCACCGATGCGATTCCGCTGCGCGAGCATGCGGCCGCGGTGCTGGCGGGTGTGAATCAACCGGAGTCCCGCGACGAGCTAGTAAAAGCGCTGCCG
>JAGVLI010000685.1 GCA_020054355.1 Planctomycetales bacterium
GCATCAATCTACAGCTGCGCGAAGGCGAGCGGCTCGGCATCCTCGGCCCCAACGGCGCGGGCAAGAGCACGCTGCTCAAGCTGATGGCGGGCATCTACCCGCCGACGCGCGGCCGGCGCGTGGTCCAGGGGCGCATCAGCTCGCTGTTCGACATTGCGTTGGGCTTCGAGCCAGAAGCCAACGGCTGGGACAATATCGCCTATCGGAGCTACTTTCAGGGCGAATCGCCGCACAGTGTGCGCACCAAATTGACGGCCATTGCCGAGTTCAGCGAACTGGGCCAGCGCCTGGACATGCCGGTACGCTACTACTCGGCGGGCATGAAGGTGCGGCTGGCATTCGCTATCGCCACGGCCATCGACCCGGAAATCCTGCTGATCGACGAAGTCCTGAGCGTGGGCGATCTGGCCTTCCAGAAGAAGGCCCGGCAGCGGATGAAGGATATGATGGCCAAGGCCCGACTGATGGTGGTGGTCAGCCACGACCTCGAATCGCTCAAGCAGATGTGCAGCCGAGTGATCTGGCTGGAACAGGGCCGGGTCCGTCAGGAGGGTCTGCCCGAAGAAGTGATCGCCGCTTATGTCGCCCAGGTGCAAGGGGCCGTCGCCAAACCTGCCGCTGCGGCGTGACCGCCGGTCAGCTCGAACTTTCCGCTCTTGCTGGGGATGGTGGAAGCGCCAAGATTTTACACAAATACACTTTGACTGTGTATCCAGGGAATGACTGGGCAGGCCGCCGACCGCGAGTTAGACTTACCTCAGATGGCTTGGAGCCTCGTCCTCAGCGCCTCTCGGTCCCACGGTCACGGCCAATTCCACGGGGGAACCATGCTGAGCTACTACGGACCCTCCGATCGCGGCCTCGCGGTCCTGCCGGCTGAAATCCAGAGCGGCACCGAGTCCCTGTCCGCCGACCGCTGTCTGGAACTCCATCGCCTGATGGTCCGCTCGCGCGTCCTGGAAGAGCGGATGATCAAGATGAGCAAATCCGGCGAAGGCTACTTCTGGATCGGCGGCCCCGGCGAGGAAGCCTTCAACGCCTGCCTGGGCCTGCAAGTCCACCAAGGCTGCGGACCCGCCCACGACTATCTCTACCTGCACTACCGCAACAGCGCCACCCTGCTGGCGCTGGGCATGCCGATGCTCGACGGCCTGCGCCAGATGGCCATGCGCAAGACCGATCCGCATTCGGCGGGCCGCTACTTTTCCAACCACTGTGCGAAGCGCGAATGGAACATCCTGCCGGTCAGCTCGGTGCTGGGCATCAAGTTCAGCATGGCGGCGGGCACGGCGCTGGTGCAGAAGCGGCACGGCGGCGATGGCGTCACCATCGTCGTGGGTGGCGATGCCGGCACGGCCGAGGGCGATTTCGCTTCCTGTCTGGTCTGGAGCAGCCGGCCGCAACAGGAAGTGCCGGTGCTGATGATCGTCATGAACAACGGCTGGGGCATCTCGACGCCCGCCGGATCGCAGCACAGCGAAAGCAGCGTCATCGACCGGGGCAAGCCGCACGGCATCCCCGGCGAGGTCGTCAACGGCAACGATCCCGTCGCCAGCTGGCACGCCGTTCGCCGGGGTCTCGACTATTGCCGTCAAGAACGCAAGCCCTACATGATCGAAGCGCTGGTGTCCCGGCTCTACGGCCATTCATCGTCCAGCGGCTGCCAGCGGGTCCGCAACGAAAGCGATGCGATCCGCGATTTCGAGGAAAAGCTGCTCGATGCCGGCCTGGTCGATCCGGACGCCATTCACCGGGTGCATCAGGAAGCCGAGGAAGAAGCGGAAGCATCCGCCGAAATCGCGCTGAGCGAAGCGCATCCCACTCCCGACGACATCCACCTCCACACCTACGCGCCGAGCGACGTGGATGCGGTCTTTCCGGAGGATTGCACGGGATTGCCTGATTGACGTTCCGCTCGGCAGTTCCGCCTTCAGGCAGTCTTCGGCGTAGATCGCCTGAAGACGATTGTCCGCTAGAACTTGCGGGACGCCCAGCAGGTAGTTACAATGTAACTACCAGGAGGCGCTCGCCATGAAAACCCGAATCGTTCAGATCGGCAATTCCCAAGGCATTCGCATTCCCAAGCCGTTGCTCGCCGAGGCCGGTTTGAGCGGCGAGGTTGAGATCAAGCTGCGGAATCGCATGCTGATCATCCAATCGGTGAGCCGACCACGCGCGGGCTGGGCCGCCGCGTTTCGCGCGATGGCCGACCGAGGCGATGACGTGCTGCTCGATGCGGCACCTGCCACCAACTGGGACCAGGAAGCTTGGGAATGGTAGCCAAACGCTTCGATGTCTGGCTGGTGAACCTCGACCCTACCGCCGGCAGCGAAATCCGGAAGACCCGGCCGTGCCTGGTAATCTCGCCGGATGAGATGAACCGTCATATCCAAACTGTCATCATTGCGCCCATGACCACTCAGGGGAACGCCTACCCCACTCGCGTGTCGTGCCGGTTCAAGGGCAAGGATGGACAGGTCGTGCTCGATCAGATTCGCACGGTGGACCGGACCAGGTTGGTCAAGAGGCTGGGCCGGCTGGATGCCAACACTTCGGCAAGAGTGCTGGAAGTATTGCAGGAATTGTTCGCGCCTTAATGAATGCTCTTCAGATTCAGCTACGCCCAGCTGCGGTACCACCGCTCCCTACTTCTTCAACAACTCGTGCTTCGACAGCGTGAAGCTGCGCACCGATAGTCCGCTCTCGCTGCCCACCGCGACCGTGTGCTGCACCGGCAAGTCCAGCGTGCCGACGCGCTGCCAGCGCTGCTGGATCGATTCCGTGCGCTTCAGGTCGCCGGTGGCCGCGTCCCAGTATTGCACCGTGTAGCTGCGCGGCAGGAACAGCCCTTCCGGGTTCTTGTCGTTGTCCAGGATGGTCAGCGTCATGTTTTGCTTGCCCATGTTGCGGTTGACCACCAGCAATTGCTTGTCCTTTACCCGGTAGCTGGACGCGAACCGGCCGCCGTCGAAGATGAGCAATCGGCCGAGGGGATGGTTGGTCTTGGCGTCGGCGAAGCGCAGCACCGGCTGTGTGCCATTACTGCTGCCCGCGCGGGCGCCGCGATGCAGGACGATGGATTCCAGCTGCTCCTGCACCCAGCCGGAGTCGGCACCCGCCTGTGTCGGGTCTTCGTGCAGGACGACAACTGTCCCCTTGGCATCGACGCTGACGACCCCCGCGAAGCGCCGGCCGTCGAGACTGGCGGTCACGTCCGCGCGGAAGCCGGCAAAGTCCTTCCACATGGCGCGGGCGGCGATGGCCTCCTGGAAGAGCTTCACCGCTTCCGCGTCGGCGTCGCTGCGCTGCAAGGGCCAATCGAACGCCACCGTGGCGAAGTCGCGGATTTCCTCGTACTTCTTACCGTCAACCTCGCCGTTGGCTTTCGAGGTGTGCGCGATGTACACGGAATACTTGCCCGTGGTCGGCGGTTTCCAGGCAGCCTTGCCCTCATCGTCGCCGGGCAGCTTGACGTTGTTCAGCTTTTCGTCGATGGTGATGAACTCCGCCTTCGGCAGCGGCTTGCCATCTTTCAAGGCGGCGAAGCGGATCGTCTCGCCTTCCACGGTTGCCACGATTTCCAGCGGCACCTTCTCGAAGGGCTTCATGCGGTTCAGTTCGTCGGGGTTGCCCGCGATGGCCTTGGGAAAGTGCCGCAAGAGGAACGGCGTCTTGTTCGGTCGGGCCAGCACGCCGTACTGGCAATGGCCGATGACGACCAAGTTGCCAGTGGCGGGCACCAGAGCGCGCAGCCGGTCGCTGGCCTTGTGGACCTTCAGCGGCTCGAACTTGCCCGGCGCGGTTTGCAGCCAGAGCGTGGTATGGGCGATCTTTTCGGTGAAGCGCGGATCGCCCGCGTCGGCCAGTTCGCTGAAATAGACCTCGGCATAACGGCCGCCCTCGGCCGGCGGGCCGATGTGGACGAACAAGAAGTGTGCCTGTGCTGGGGCCGCGGCGAGCAGCAGCATCGCGGTTGCCAGGAAAGCGTGGCCACGATTCATGGTCGGTCCTTTCATTTCTCTTCGGAGCGTTCCTCGGTGGTGACGGTCTCCGTGCTGGTTTTCACCTGGAGCTTGGCGCCGCCCTTGTCCCAGAGGAACGTGCCGGTGGTCTTGACCGTGGTGTGCAGCGTGGCTGCCGTGCTGGAACCGTCGATGGCCGTTTCCAGCTGGCCGTTGATGTCGAGAGTGTACGGGTCCTGCATGCGGGGCATCCGGGAGTCGCGCACGGCCAGCGTCAGGGTGAACTCGATCCGGCCCTGCTGCCTGCCGTCCTTGCGCTGCACGCGGACGAGTCGGGCTTCGCCCTCGGCTGGGCC
>JAGVLI010000718.1 GCA_020054355.1 Planctomycetales bacterium
AACAGCCACCGCAGCGGCCTGGCCCGACGCGATTGTTCTTGCATCTCCATGCTGCGCCTCCCTCGCGACCCGGGCGCCGAGGCAACCGATTCGCACCAGCCGCTGCCGGTCGTCGGCTACAGGGCAAGTCACCCCAGTTCGCCGCCAACCTCCCGACGCGGCCTGCCGTCCGTGGGCTTATTCATCGCGTCGGGCCCACCGTCTCCAGTCGGCGTCCACGAGATCGTTATCTTGGAGGAAGCCCGCGCTCGCCGCCACCTGGCCGTAGTTCTTGTAGAAGTTCGACTGATTGATGACGACTTCGTCGCCCGCGTTCAATCCGCCGCGGACTTCTTGATCGCCGCTGCTCAGTACCGAACCGACTGTGACTTCGCGGATGCGGGCGTGACCGTCTTCTACCCGGAAGACTACCGCTTTATTGCCGCGCTGTTGCACTGCCAGCGCCGGCACCGTCAGGCCCTGACGAGTCGCGCGCAGCCGGACGTAGCCGCTGATCCCGGCCTTGATGCGGTTATTCGGGTTATTCACCTCAACGATCACCGGCAGCACACGCAGGTTCGGATTGACGCGCGGCAGGATGCGGATGACTTTGCCGTGGAGCGCTTCACGACGGAAGTTGTCGAGCGTCACTTCCGCTGCCTGGCCGACGGCCACCTCATCCAGCCGCTCCTGGGGATAGTCGAGCCGCAGATGGAGCGGGTCGAGCTTGACGACCTCGGCGATCAGTTCCGTCACGCCGACCACGCTGCCGGGCACCAGGTTCAGCTTGCCGACCATCCCCGCGATGGGGCTGCGCACCTGGCTGCGTTCGAGGTCGCGGCGGGCCAGGTCCAGGTCGATCCGTGAGACCTCGTAGGCGTTGCGGGCGCGGGTCAGTTCTTTCTGGTCCGTCAGTTCGCCCACCTTAACCGCGTTTTCGATGCGCTGCCGGTTGTACTCGGCCTCCGTCATGCCGTGCTGGGCCTGGGCGAAACGCGACCGCGAATCCCAGTATTCCAGCAGCGTGACGGCCCGCTCGCGGAATAGCTTGTTGGAGGATTCGTAGTATTGCCGGCGGTTCTCCAGGTCTTCGGTCCGGAACTTGATCTGGGCGTCGGCGGCGATCTTGTCGAGTTCGCGGATGCGTTGATTGAGCGGGGTCTGTTCCAGGACCCGATCGAGTTCGGCTTTCGCGGAAGCGAGCGCGGCTTCTCGCTGCTGGCAGATTTGCCGCAGCCCTTCGTCTTCGAGCGTGACCAGCAACTGGTTCTCGCTGACTGGCGAGCCTTCCTGCACGTGGATTTCCTTGACCAGGACCTCGGAAACCGGAGCATTGGTGGACAGTCCGCGGCTGGGGCCGATGCGAACGTTGACCGTCATCGAAGGGATCGTGACGGCGGTGGCCCCGGACCCCTCGTCGAAGTTGGTTTCCTGCACCAGTGCGGTGCGCACCGGGATCGGCTGCCCGTTGAGCCGGGCCGCGGCGGGGTCGGACATCTGTCGGGCCTGACCGGCTTGCAGCCAGATCCAGCCGACCAGCAGCACGGACACCACCAGGGCCGCTCCGGCCAGCATACGGGTACGGGTTGCACGAAACATGACCTGCTCCTCCGCTTGGGGATTCGGTTAACGGGCAATTTCCAGTTCGCGTTCCGGCGATTTCAGGGGGATGCAGTTGCCTTGCATGTCATCCGGGACATCCAGACCGAATTGCTCCAGCAAGGTGGGAGCAATGTCCAGCAGCGAGCTTTCGTGCCAGCGGCCCGTCCGGATGCCCGGGCCGGAAAGGATGAACACGCCCTCCTCGGCGTGGTTGGCGTCGTCGGGGCCGGTGTCGTTCTCGAAGGTCTGGATGGTGCGCAGGCCGACGGTGCCGATCGACCGCCAGTGCAGCTGGCCGAAGTAGGCGATCAGGTCCGGCGCCACCCCGTTCACCTGCTGGTAGAGGTCCTGCGGCTTGAGCGCCTGGCTGTGCAACGGCCGGCCCCGATCGTCGGGAATCTCGGCGATCTCGCGGACCAGCCGGTCCCGGAACGCTTCGTATTTGCCGAGGGGAATGACGCCTTGCGGTTCCCGGCCCTGGACGTTGAGGAAGACGCGGGCGTAATAGCCGCCCTCGCTCCAGGCCCGGGTGCGCGGCCAGTCCACCGCCAGGTCGGCGAACTTCGTCGGCTTGGACGGATACTCGCGCAGCACCAGGCAGCCCTGCTGGACCAGCCATTCGTTGATGCAGATGCCGCCGTCCATGCCCTTGGCGCCGTGGTCGGAAACCACCAGGATCGTGGCATCCTCCGGCACTTCCTCGAGCAGGGAACCAATTTGCCCATCGACATATTTGTAATAGTCGAGGATGACGCTTTCCCAGGGGTTGCCCGGCTCGTGGCGCGGGTGGGTCGGGTCCATGTACTTCCAGAAACCGTGGTGGACCCGGTCGGTGCCCATCTCGACCATCATGAAGAAGTCCCACGGGCGGGTGCGCAGGAAGTGCTTGGCCAGCGCGAAGCGCTTGTCCGTCATGCGCCAGATGTCATTCTTGAGCCGGCCCTTATCCTCGGTGCGGAAGTTCGGCACGTCCACCATGTAAGGTCCGACCAGCTGGGCGATCTCTTCCCGGACCTCGGGCGGGTGCGTGTAGGCATGGCCGACGGTCGGCGTCAGGAAGCAACCCACCAGCGTGCCGTTGACGGGACGCGGCGGACAGGTGCCCGGCACCCCCAGCACGACGACGTGCTTG
>JAGVLI010000417.1 GCA_020054355.1 Planctomycetales bacterium
AAAATAATCCTTGAATCCGGTGGGGCGCGCCGCTAAAGGCAAGGTAGTAATTATCTTGCATTCGTGAGTATTCCGCTGTCGTATCCGATCCGTGGTTCTCGATCATAAGGACAGGAATTGGCCCTCCTGCCTTGCGTTCGCGCAGCCGTGGCGCGAACGTCTCCCTTTCCTGCCTCAGATGTGGAGTTTGAAACGTGGGAAGCAGTCTCGATCTTCCTCGGAAGCCCTTTGCGTTGCGCCACCTGCCGACCGCCGCGCGCATGGTGGTCGCCACTTACTTGATCTCCGTCGGCATCGGTTACTTTTCGGCGCTGGTGCAGCTGCATTTTCAGCACGCCTCCGCCGGCCAGTTCCTGCCGGGACCGGACGAGGTGAAAAGCGCCTACGGTTCCCGGCCCAACATGGGCCAACTCGAGCGCCTGGTGCTGGCCGACGAGACCCGGCCCTTCAACGGCAGCGGGCAGATGCGCGAAGCGTTCTTCCGCCGCGCCTCCGGCTGGAGGCGAGAGATTCGAGAACTGGCGAAGGATAAGAAAGTCAGCGAGGAAGAAGCGGAGAAGATGATCCGCAAGCAGCGCGTCGCGGAACCGGATGCGCTCGTGGCCTGGATCCGCTCCGGGGCGGCAAAGGACACCTACAAGGAAAGCACGGAAGCCAAGTCCTACAAGTTCCTCCTGCCCGACGAAGTGGCCGCCCACCTCACCGACGATGCTCCGTCCGACTTCTTCAAGAAAAACGAAGATGGCAAATGGACCGCGAACATCGCCGAGATCATCGACACCCGCTGTGTGCATTGCCATAAGACGGGAGCGCGCGGTGCCGTTGGCGCCATCCAGCTAGACGAATGGGAAAAGGTGATGGACTACATCGCCCCCGAAGGCGGCAGCGGCATGTCGTTGGACAAGCTGGCGCAGTCCACCCACGTCCACTTGCTGGGCTTCGCCATGCTCTACGGGCTGACGGGCTTCATCTTCGCGTTCACCAGTTACCCCGCCGCGATTCGCGCGGTGATCGCGCCGCTGCCCCTGGTGATGCAGGTGCTGGAAATCTCCTGCTGGTGGCTGGCACGGGCGGATGCCACCTTCGCGCTGGGCATCATGGCCTTCGGCGGCCTCGTCGCCCTGGGCCTCGGAGCGCAAATCGTGCTCAGCCTGTTCGATCTCTTCGACAAGAAGGGCAAGGTGATGATCGCCTTGCTGCTGATCGCGGGCGCGGCATCGGTAGGCGTGCTCTATACGCAAGTGATCGCACCGCACCTGGAGCAGCAGAAGACTTCGGCTGCAAGGTTGTCCAGCTAACGGACAAAAAGAAGAACGCCCGGCGACCGCCGCCGGGCGTCTTCTCTTGGGGAAGAGTTGGTGCCGTGTGGATGACGGGCTGCCGAGCTTGCGGATCGGGCACGGACCCCGATTCGTGAGGTGGTTTCCGAGGCATGGACACCCACTCACAACCCGATTGTGACGATCTCACCAAGCGGTGGTACGTCCCGGCCCGTGTAGCTCGACTGCCCGTTTCAGGTCTCCTCGTGCCGCTTTCCATTCCACTGGGCGAACGCACCGGCCCGCCGAACTTGCGCGCGTGCGCGAAATTTTTCTGGAAAAGTCCGGTGCGCAGATCGCTCTTGCATGACGGTGCCGACCTGTGATTTAGTACCTGCCGGAACAGAGCAACTCGGCACACTTCACCCGCGAGCCGGCGCGTCTCCGCCGTCCGCCGCTCCTGCCCCGCTTTCCCGTCTTGGGAGGACTGCCGTGCCGTCCAGCGCGCCGGAAATCAGCGTCGTCGTCCCCCTGTTCAATGAAGCCGAGAACCTGGGCGAACTGCATCGCCGGCTGTCGCTCGCCCTGGAATCGCTGGGTTGCGCTTATGAATTGGTGTTCGTCAACGACGGCAGCCGCGACGCCACCGGCGACCTGCTCGACGAGCTGCGCCGCGACGATCCGCAGCTGGTCGTGCTGCACCTCAGCCGCAATTTCGGCCATCAGGCGGCGATCTGCGCCGGCATCGACCACGCGCGCGGCGAGGCCGTCGTGCTCATGGACGGCGACTTGCAGGATCCGCCCGAAGTCCTCGATCAGTTCATCCTGGCCTGGCGCGAAGGCCACGATGTCGTGTACGCCGTCCGCACCCAGCGGCAGGAAGGGTGGACGAAGCGCTGCGCTTACGCGCTCTTTTACCGGGTCTGGCGCGCCGTCGGCGACATCGAGATTCCGCTCGACAGCGGCGATTTCTGCCTGCTGGACCGCAAGGTCGTCGAGGTGCTGAAGCATCTGCCCGAACGGCAACGCTTCGTCCGGGGACTGCGCAGTTTCGTCGGCTTCCGGCAAGTCGGCATCCGCTATGCCCGCGCCGCCCGCGCCGCCGGCGAGCCGAAGTACACCTGGCGGGCGTTGCTGCGCCTGGCCCTGGATGGGCTGATCGGCTTCAGCGGTTTTCCGCTCAACCTGGTGAACTACCTCGGCCTGGCGGTCGGCGTTCTGGCCGTCGCGTTGACGCTCGCCCTGGTCGTGACTGGCTGGCAGCAGGGAATCGCAGCCGCCGGCTGGCTCTGGGCCGTGCTGGCCGTGCTGCTGGTCGGTTCGCTGCAAATCCTCAGCGTGGGCATCGTCGGCGAATACGTGCGGCGCATTTTCCTGGAAGTCAAGGGCCGGCCGACCTACCTCGTGGACCGGGTCTGCCGTACCGCCAAGACGCCGGCGGGACAGCCGGCTTCCTGGAGGTTGCCAGTTGCGGGAGCGCGCGAGAGAGAGTAGAACAGATTATCCCCCAGTCCGGCGCGGCCTCCGCGGTCTAGTCCCAGGTTGAAGTATGCCGATTGTGATTGTCTGCTCGTCGTGCGGGCTGCAAGGTCACGTGCCTGACGGCTTCGCGGAACCGCAGGTCCAGTGTCCGCGCTGCGGGACCTGGGTGCTGGTGGCGACCCCCGACAGTGCACCGCCAGCCCAGCCT
>JAGVLI010001037.1 GCA_020054355.1 Planctomycetales bacterium
CGACACGCAAGGCGCTGCCGAGCTGCTCGCCCAGCGCATTCTCCACTTCATGAAGCTCTCCGACATTCCCACCACCCTCAGCGCCTGCGGTGTCAGCAAGGGCATCCTCGAAGTCCTCGCCGACGAAGCCGCCCAGCAATGGACCGGCAAGTTCAATCCCGTGCCGGTGGGCTTTGACGAGCTGCTGAAGCTGTACCGGACGGCGTTTTGAACGGAAAGAGGTGACTCGTGCCTGTCGTCTCCATCGACCATATCGACATGGACGAAAAGGGCGTGGCCCGCATCGCCGGCCAGCGTACCAAGGTCATCCACCTGGTCATGGACAAGCTGGCCAACGGCTGGACACCGGAAGAAATTCACGCGCAACATCCGCACCTGTCGCTGGCCCAGATTCACGCGGCCTTCGCGTACTACTACGACCACCAGGCGGAGCTGGATGCGCAGATCGACCGGACGCTGGTTGAATCCGATGCGCTGCGCCAGGAACTGGGGGAGTCGCCGATCGTTGCCAAGCTCCGAGCGCTGGGCAAACTGCCGTGAGTTTGAAATAATACTGAGACATGACTATCCAAGCCGTCTGGATCACCTGTCCGACGACGAACGAAGTCGCGGGGCCAGTGGCGCTTTCCTAGAGGGTTTCCGATGCAGCCGACCATGAAATCGTTTGGGATCGACCACCTAAGCATTGCCGACCGACTTTTGCTCGTCGAGGAAATCTGGGACAGCATCGCGGCCGCCACCGACGATTTAGAGATTCCGCAATCGCATCGGGAAGAGTTGGAGCGTCGGCTCGCGGATGACGATGCCAACCCCGAAGCCGGGCGGCCCTGGGCTGAAGTAAAGGACCGATTGCTCGGCAAGCCATGAGCAAGCAGATTATAGTGCGCCCACTGGCCGAAGCCGACATGGCGGAAGCCCAGGAATGGTACAACGCGCAACGACTCGGCCTCGGCGAGCAGTTCATCTTGTGCGTGGAAGAAACCTTTGAACGGCTGTCGCATACTCCGGAGATGCACCAGAAAGTCTTCAAGGACGCACGGCGAGCGTTCGTCCGCCGCTTTCCATACCTGGTTTATTACCGCGTGCGCAGCGACGCGGTTGTAGTCCTGGCAGTCGTTCATGGGCGGCGCGATCCCCGGCTCTGGCAGGCGCGCGTTTGAAACCAGACCACTGGGATTGCCTGCCGTCATCTCACGCTTAGCGAATTACCGGAGCCTGCCATGTTCCTTTACCTCGGAAATGACTTTACGACGACGGCCAATGGTGCGGTCGTGAAGTTTGTACAATGCGATCAGTGCGGGCATGAATATGCCTACGAGTTATCCAGGTCTGTCCAAGGCCGCGCTTTCAGCGTCGTGGGCCTGCATAACCGAGAAGCTGCGGATCGTTCGAGTTCAAAGGCACAAAATCGCTTGCAGGAGTTGCTGAAACGCGCGTGCGATCTGGTACCGTGTCCTCAATGCGGCTGGTACCAGGAACCGATGGTGGCACGGGCTAAGAGGCGTCGTCTGCGCTGGATGAGAGAGCTGGGACGTGGAGTTGGATTCTTCGGCCTATCGATCCTTTTCTGGGGTCCATTGGTCTATTTTGGCTTCGATCGAATGACTCCTGGGATCAAATTGCTGTTAGGTTTTGGAACGGCTTGTGGAGCCGCAATCATCAGCGCCGCATTGCTCGGCATCAGACATGCGATTATCTCCGGCTTCACCCCGAATGATGAGCCGCTCGATCAACGAATCGCACTTGCTCGAAGCCGAGCTGTTAGTAAAGAAGAGTACCTTAAATCGGCCGGGAGCCACTCAGGATTCGCCTTTTGACTCACGACAGCCACAGCGATCAACGCCGACACGCTATGCCACGGACGACGAGAACGATTTCCGCAACATCGCCGGTCCATTGCAGCCGCCACCATGACCTGCACCGATCTCACCCTCGAAGCCATCGAAAAGCGCTTCGGCGTGCAGGTGATGCCCGCCAAATTGTTTCCCGGCCTTGCGCCCGTTGGCCGCGCCGCCCTGGTTACAAGACCTGCTGGCCAAGGGCCGGGAATTGGCCCCGATCAGCGAAAAGGCCCGCAGCGAGCTCATCGTCGCGCCCATCTTGTTCGCCAGCCGCGAACTGAGCCGCCAGACCTCGCTATTTTCTCGGCCGGGTGGCACGGCCCTCGGTACGCCGAGGGCGTGCGGAACCCCGAAAGGACTTCACCCACACAGGATAGTCTGTCGCTCGCACGCCCTCGGATTACCGAGGGACGTGCCACCCGACGTTGGGGCTGCAGCAGCGCGGCTCACGACAGTGCCGGTTCCAGGGGCTGCGGCCCCAGCTGCCCGTGTTCGAGTACCAGCACCGCATCGCAGCCCGCCAGTGGCGTCGGCCGGTGCGTAATGATGATGCAGGTCCGGCCGTGCATCAGGCGTTCCATTGCCTCCAAGATGCCGGCCTCGGTGCGCGGGTCGATGGCGCTGGTCGGCTCGTCCAGCAACAGGATCGGCGCGTCCTTGAGGAAGGCCCGTGCCAGGCCGAGGCGCTGGCGTTCGCCCCCGGAGAGCCGCATGCCGCGCTCGCCCACCGGCGTGTCGTAGCCCTGGGGCAAGCCGACGATGAAATCGTGTGCGTGGGCATCCCGGGCGGCGGCTTCAATCTCCGTCCGCGTCGCGCCGGGACGGGCATAAGCGATGTTCTCCGCGACGCTGGCCGACAGCAGGACCGCGTCCTGTAACACCAGCGCAAACTGGTGGCGCAGGTCCGCCAGCCGGTAGTCGCGCAGGTCCACACCGTCGAGCAGCAGCGTTCCCTCGTCCGGGTCGTGAAAACGCATCAGCAGGTTGAGCAGCGTGGTCTTGCCCGCTCCGGTCGCCCCGACGATGCCGAGCCGCGTTCCCGGTTCGATGTCGAGCGACACGTCGCGCAGCACTGGCCGTCCTGGGTCATAGCCGAAGGTGACATGCCGCAACGCCAGCGCTCCCGTTGCGCGGCCGATGGGCCGGGCGTCCGGCCGGTCCTCCACCTCCGGTTGCTGGTCGAGCAGCGCGAAGGCCCGTTCGGCGCTGACCAGATGGGATTGCAAACCGCCCGCCTTGCGGCTGATGGTCTTCAGCGGGGCGTACAGCTGGGCGAGGTAAGCCAGCACCAGCAGCAGTTCGCCCAGGGTGAGCGCGCCGCCGCGCACGTGTGTCACGCCGATGAAGAGCACCGTGGCCGTCCCCAGCGCCGCAGTCAAGCGAATGGCCAGGCCGTAGCTGCTCTCGGCCAGCAGCAAGCGGAGCCTTGCTCGCATGCCCTCCTCGGAACGGTCCATGAAGCGCGCCTGTTCGCGTTCTTCTTGACCAAAAGCCTTGACGACCCGCAGGACCGACAGCACTTCTTGCACCACGCCCAGGGCGCTGCTTTCCAGCTTCCGGACCTCGTGGGCGCGCTGCCGGAGGCGCGGCCGATAGCGGCCGGAAATGAACATCAGGATGGGCGCTGCGACAGCCGCCGCCAGAGCAAGTTGCCAGTCGAGCCACAAGGTAACGGTGAACGTCAGGGCGACTTGCAGGACCGCCGCCGCCAACGGCAGCGTGCTTTCGACGATCGCTTCCACGGCAGCGGCGTCCCGCTGGATGCGATAGGTCGCGTCGTTGGTGCCCTCGGTATCGTGATAGGCAGCCGGCAGTCGCTGTGCCTGGCGGAAGAGCAGGCCGCGAAAGTCCAGCACCAGCCGTTCGCCGACGTAGCCGCGCAGCAGCGCGCCGGCC
>JAGVLI010000932.1 GCA_020054355.1 Planctomycetales bacterium
CGCGCCGCTTACTTCGTGCGCGGCTCGGAAGTCTCATTTTGAGCCGCGTGCCGAATAAGGAATTGTCGATTATCAATTTCCCGATTTTCGAGTGGTCGGGTGCCATGCTTGGGCGGCGACTGTCAGAAAACAGCATGGCATCGGTGCCACCGCCCAAGCATGTCGAGCCGCCGGCGCTTCCATGCTTGGGCGGTGGCACCGACCTCACCTGATCACCGGCCGTCGCCGCCCAAGCATGGCACCCGACCCCTGGCGGGACGCTTGTCCTACGGCTGGGCACCTTCATTGATAAGCAAAGGGTCAAGTTCGCTGCCCTATTCCAGAACGCCGGCACGTTTCTCGAGCGGTGGGGTTTATTCCATTACTGCCATGCGTACCGCTGGCTTTCCCTCGCCGCATGCCGTTTTGAACTGGTATCCGGGCCGGCGGTACACCACAATGAAGAACTAACCCGCCCAACCTGCCCGACAGGAACCACGCCATGACTCGCTGCCATCGTCTGCTTGCCGGCCTGTCGTTGATGGTGTTCACCCTGGCTGCCCTCGCGGACCAGCCGGCGCCGACTCCTGTCCTGCCGGCGAAGCTGCCGGTGTGCGGCCTGGCGCCCGCCAAGCTGATCCCCGACCTGTGCCTGGTGAAGTATCGCGTCAGCACCACCTCGCCGGAGTGCCAGGCGTACTTCGATCAAGGCCTGGGCTATTTCTACTCCTATGTCTGGATGGAAGCGGCCCGTTCGTTCGAGACGGCGCTCCAGTACGATCCCGATTGCGCCATGGCCCATTGGGGCCTGAGCCGGGCGCTGGAACGCTGGAGCAAGCGCGCCCAGTCCGATCAGGTCTTGCAGAAAGCCAAGGACAAGATGGCTTCCGCCAGCCACCGCGAGCAGCTGCTGATTACCGCCCGCTTGCAGGAAAAGGGCATGTGGCCCAACGTCGCCGAGGACGCCCGCAAGAAGACGGCAGTCAAAACCGTCAACGAACTCCTGACTCTTCACGATGACGACGAGGAAGCCTGGTACTACCGCGCCCAGCTGGGCGATTCCAGCACCCACGCCATTCCGGACTACAAGGCGCTGCTACGGATCAACCCGCTGCATCCCGGCGCGAACCACGAACTGGTCCACCTGTACGAAAACCAGAAGCGCCCGGCCCTGGGCTGGCCGCACGCCGAGAACTACATCAAGTCGTCGCCGGGCATTCCCCACCCCTTCCACATGCAAGCCCACCTGGCCATGCGGCTGGGCCGCTACGAGAAGACCTGCGAGCGTTCGCTGCGGGCGGTCGAGTTGCAGCGCGCCTATCACAAGGTCCAGAACGTCAAGGTTGCCGAGGACCATCAGTTCAGCCATCACCTGGAAACCCTGCTGCTGTCCCTGATCCACGACGGCCGGTTCGCCGAGGCGCGGAAGATCAAGGACGAATGCCAGGGCTACAACTATCGCCACTGGCTGCCCTGGTTCCGGCTGCACCTGGCCGAGCGCAACTGGCCGGAAGCGCAGAAGGTCGTCGAGCACTTCCGGCGTACCGACAAGCAGACTTCCAGCTACCTGGCCGCCCTGATGTACCTGCGGCAGGGGAACGCGGAACGAGCGATGGCCGAGGTGGATGTGCTGCGCCAGGCGATGGCGTCCGGCAAGAACAACAAGCAGCTGGAGCAGCGCTTCTGGGAAAGCCAGGGCGTGCTGATGTGCCAGACCGGCAGCGCCGAGGCCGGCCTGAAGCTGATCGGCAAGATCGTCACCAACACCATGAACGATTACGGCCATCATGCCTGGGGCAACGGCGCCTACTACATGGAGACGTGGGGCATCGCGGCCCTGAAGAGCGGCCAGCTGGAGACGGCCGAGGAAGCCTTCCTCGAAGCGCTGGCCCACGAACCCAGCTGCGCCCGGGCGGCGCTGGGGTTGCAGGTGCTCTGCGAGCGCCAAGGCCGGACGGAAGAAGCCGAACGCTATGAAGCCTTAGGCCGCCGCTGCTGGAAGCAAGCCGATGCCGGCGTGCTCGACAAGGAGTTGGCCTTCCTGCGGGAACCATACGCGGGCAAGGAAATCCTGCACGGGCCGCGCGAACTCAAGACGGAGTCGATCGAGAAGTGAGATTCCTTTTGGTTCGCAACGCTTCGGAGAAGCGTTGAAGCTCAGCGCTTCTCCGAAGCATCGCGAAACGCATCAGTGGAGTTGCAGCGATGAAGCTGAAAAATCTGCTAGCCTTGAGTTGTTCGCTGTCCCTCGCCGGCGTCGTGCTGGCCGCCGATCCGTGCGTGTCCGGCGTCCAACCCGGACTGCGACCCGGCCCTTATTCCTTCGTGCTGTCGACCGGCACCAATCGCGGGCAGTCGCAGTGCTTCATCTGCGAGACCGCCGACAAGCCCGCCGTCGTGGTCTTCGCGCGCACGCTGAGCGAACCGCTCGGTAAATTGGCGAGCAAGATCGACAAGGCCACCACCGACCACAAGGCCGCCGACCTCCGCGCCTGGGTGACGATCCTGGCGGAAGATCAAGCGAAACTGGATCCGGACCTGGTCCGCTGGACCCAGAAGCACGCACTCAAGACCATGCCGGCGGGGGTGTTCGAGGACGTGGTCGGCCCGCCCAGCTACAAGCTGGCCAAGGACGCCGACGTGACCGTGATGCTGTTCGTCAAACGCAAGGTGGTTGCCAATTTCGCCTATCGCGCGGGCGAACTGAACGACGATGCGATGGCTGAAGTGCTGAAGGCGCTGCCGAAGATCGTGGAAGCGAAGCCTTGAGTGCCGCAAGCAG
>JAGVLI010000922.1 GCA_020054355.1 Planctomycetales bacterium
AGTTTGCGGCTGCGTCACGCTGGGGCCGCGCGGCGGCGGCTGTTCTTCCAGGTGGGCGATCATCTGGCTGATGATGACGATCAGCAGAATGGCCACGGCAGCGCCGATGATGCTCCAGAATGCCGGGTGGCCGAAAAACGACGTGGGCGAATGCGACATCGACATGCGTTGCCGGCGGCGCTGGCGGAGCCGCTGCCGGACCTGGTTCCGGTACGACGGATCGGGGCCAGGCGGCTCCTCCGGGGCCAGCGATTGCGTCAGCTCCACTGCCTGGCACAGGGCATCGCGGGCGGCCTGGTCTTCGCCCAGCCGCAGCTCGAACGCGGAAGCCTCGTCCGGGTCCAGCTCGCCGCTGGCATAGAGCATGGCTTTCAGGATCAAATCGTTCGCCCCCGGCATGGGGGTCGGGATTTCTTCAAGCATGGTTCTGCTCCCACAGCAGCCGGAGCCGTTTCAGTCCCTCGTGCATGCGGGCCAGGGCGGTATTGAGCGGGCAGCCCAGCTCGGCGGCGATCTCCCGAAAGCGCTTGCCCTCGTAGACGCGCTGGCGGATCACCTCGCGCTGGTTCGGCGGCAGCTTTTCCAGGAGTTCCCGCAGCCGGACGGCATCGTCCCGCATCTCGGCCAGGCCGAGCGGACTGGGCGCGGCGTCCGAGACCTCCGTTCCCTGTTCCTCGACATCGCAATAACGCACCTTGCGGCGGCGCTTGACCAGCATGGCCTGATGGTAGGCCACGGTGAACAGCCAGCCGCGCAGGTGGTTGTCGTCCACGCCGTCCAGGTGCTCCAGGGCGCGCACCAGCGTTTCCTGCAAGGCGTCCTCGGCCATGTGCTGGTCGCGGAGGATGCCGCGCAGGAACTGAAACAACGGCGTCTCGTAGCGCTGAAAAATATCGGTCAGCGCGCTCTCGTCGCCAGAGCGGAATCGGGAGACCAGTTTCGCGTCCGAGTCTTCGGTCATGCCCAGGCCCTGGCCGCGTTCATCTATACGTAGCGATGCGCTGCAAGGTTGGATTATTGGTCGCGGTGATCTTGCCGTTCGATCCAGGCGAGCGGCGGGCGTAAGCCCGCTGTTGGCCCGACGAACGACCGCGTTAGCCGTCAGCCTCCTCCGGCAAGTCTTGAAAGTACTGCCGGACATCGAAATTCGCTATGGTGCGAGCCAAGCTCAATGGTGAAACCCCATGGTTGTTCTTCGCTTGCGGATCCGCACCGTGAGAGCGCAAGAGCTCGATAACTTCTCCGTAGCCGCGCGAGTTGAAAACTGCTGTGGACAAAGGGGTGTTGCCGTGTGCATCTCGCACATCGACCGATGCTCCCGCCTCGAGCAGCAACGCAGTGGCCTCGGCTGCATTGCTCTGGGCAGCGAAATGCAGCGGCGTCCAACCATTATCGTCGGGAGCGTCGGCAACCAACCCTGACGCAAGCAGCTGGCGGACACGTCCCGCGTTGCCTTCAAGCGCAGCGTGGTGGAGGGGCGTTCGGCCCATGCGATCCACGCCAGCACGCTCTTTGCGTTTGGGCTGCTTGCCAGACATTGACGCACCAACGTTATTAACGGCTAACAGCGGGCTGACGCCCGCCGCTCGCCTGGATTATTGGCCGGAGCAGGCCCTGCCACGTCAACCCCGCTCTGGGTCCGCCACTCCGCCATCCAGCGGGGTGGCGGACCCAGAGCGTTGGCCGGCCGGTTTCTGGCTCCGCCACTCCGCCACGCAGGAAAGTGGCGGACCTAGCCCTCGGAGTACCGAGGGACGTGCCACCCGGCCGCAGCAACAGCGGGCTGACGCCCGCCGCTCGCCTTATTTGCCGGCCAGATTCAGCACGGACAGCGCCAGGCTCAGCACGCCCGTGCGGATCGTCGGCTCCGGGACCGGATAGTACTCGTCGGAATGCAACGAAGGGATCGTCTTGCCGTCCGGCTTGGCGGCTTCGACGAACCGCTCCGGCGCAATCGTGCCCAGGAAGAAGATGAAGATCGGGACCTTCTTGTCGCCCGTCAGCGCGAAACGGCCAAAGTCCTCGCCGCCCATGACCGGCAGCCGGGCTTGCACCTTTTCCGCCCCCAGCGCTTCTTGCAGGACGGGCACCGTGCGGCGGGCCAACGCCACGTCATTGTACACCGCCGGAGTGAAATCCTCGGGCTGGTGCGAGACGACGGGTTCGGGCGCCTTCGCTCCCAGGGCGGCGGCCTTGGCGATTCGGCTGATGGCTTCCAGCACTTCCTTGCGCGTCTTGTCGGTGGTGGTGCGCACGGTCAGCTGTAAGGCCACGTCGTTGGGGATGATGTTGTGCTTGGTGCCGCCGTGAATCGAGCCGACCGTCACCACCGCCGGCTCGAGCGGATTGCGTTCGCGGCTGACGATGGTTTGCAGGTCGAGGACGATCCGGGCCGCCAGCACCACCGGGTCGATGGTGGTGTGCGGGGCCGAGCCGTGCCCGCCCTTGCCCTTCACCAGGATGTCCACCGAATCGACGTTGGCCAGCGCCAGGCCCTCGGTGTAGCGCACCTGGCCGTGCGGCGAAAAGTTGTCGCAGTGCAGCGCCAGGCAATAATCCGGGCGCGGGAACTTCTCGTACAGCCCGGCTTCCAGCATGTCGCGGGCGCCCGCGCCGATCTCCTCGGCCGGTTGGCCGATGAACACCAGCGTTCCCTGCCATTGGTCCTTCATGCCGGCGAGCACGCGGGCCGCGCCGACCCAGCAGGTCATGTGCATGTCGTGGCCGCAAGCGTGCATCACGCCGACCTCGTTGCCGTGCTTGTCGCGGGTGCGGACCTTGCTCGCGTAGGGCAGCCCGGTCTTTTCCGTCACTGGCAGCGCGTCCATGTCGGTGCGCACCAGCACGGTCGGCCCCTTGCCGTTCTTGAGGACGCCGACCACGCCAGTGCCGCCGACCTTCTCCGTGACCTCGAAGCCCAGCGCTTTCAATTCCTTGGCCATCCGGGCGGCGGTCTGCAATTCGTGCAGCGACAGCTCTGGATTGGCGTGCAGGTGCTTGTACAGGGCTTCGAGCGAAGCGTATTCGCTATCGATCTTCTTCTTGATTTCCTGGGTGCGCTCCTTGAGCGCTGTGCCGGTAAGCGGCTTCTCGTCCGCGCCCACGACCGGAACCATCAGGAACAGCATGGAGCCAAGCAGCAGGCGGAGCGGGGATATCGAAGTGAAAGGCATGCGGAAGGACTCCTTGAAGCTAGTTCGTGCGAAGCCGCGCGCGGCCAGTGTAAGAGTCCTTAAAGTACCGGGCTGGATCACGCCCCGCATGAAAAATTCCGGTTTTTTCCGCATCAAATGCGGGCCTTTGCGTATACTGAGTCAAAGGGAGCCCGATGAAAGCCTCTCCAGACGATTGCACCCCGCTTATGCCTTTCACCGCCTCCGCGGCGCCAGGTTCGCCTGGCAGGCGCGTCCGGCAGCAAAGCATCAAGGCGGCAACCCGTGTTCGTCCATGCGGGCTGAACTGATCGACCCATGCCTGGCTGGGACCGTCGCAGGACCGTTGGCCTGCCCGGCAGCCAGATTTGCGAGGACTGGACATGCGTCCGAAGCGCTTGACCGTGGAAGAACGCAAGGAGATCTTCTACACCCTGGTCACCACCCAAGATGGCGGCGGGCTGTCCGTGGCCCAATCGCGCGAAAAGACCGTCAAACAGTACGGCATCACCGAATCGCAGCTCAAGCAGATCGAGGAAGAAGGGCTGGAAAACGAATGGCCCCCTCTCGACGAGGCGATCCAAGAGGTCGGCTGATAACGACACGGGGCAGACAGACGTCTGCCCCGGTTGCTTTTCCGTGCTAAACCGCAAGCGGTCCTATCCGGATGTCCGATGCTCCGCGTGCTGATGCGTGTAGACTCCCTTCGCGGTCCCGAACGTTTGCGCCAGCGCTTCCAGCGACATGATTTCTTCCGGCGGCCCCTCGCACTGAATCTTGCCGTCCTTGAGACAAAGCACGCGATGCGCGTGCTTGCTGACCACGCTCAGTTCGTGAGAGACGAGCAGGATGGTCACGCCTCGTTCCCGGTTGAGCCGGGCCAGCAAGTCGTAGTACATTTCCTCGTGCTGAAAGTCGATGCCCGACGCTGGCTCGTCCAGCAACAGCAACTCCGGGCGAGGCTGCAAGGCCAGCGACAGCAGCACGCGCTGCTGCTCGCCGCCGGAGAGCTTTTCCACCAGCCGGTCCAGCAATTCCACCGGCAGCCAGACCTGTTGCAGCAGTTCCCCCAGCATGCGGTTGACGCGCCGGCTGATGCCCAGGAACAACGGCTTGCGCTGGAGCGCCAGGGCCATCAGGTCGCGGACGGTCAACGGCAAGCGGGCGTCGATCTGCAGCTTCTGCGGCACGTAGCCGATGTGCTGCGGGGTGGGATGGCGATGGTCGTGGCCGCAGCGAAACTCGATTTGCCCGCGGTAGGGGACTTCCTTCAGGATCGCGCGCAGCAGCGTGGTCTTGCCAGAACCGTTCAGGCCGATCAGCGCCGTGATCTGGCCGCGCGGCAGCGACGAGCTTACCCCCCGGAGGATGTCCTTGCCCCCCAGGTTGACGGCCACGTCGCGGAAGACCACCAGTTCAGCGCTCATTTCAAGACCTGGGACAGCTTATCGAGGTTCTCGGCCAGCTTGCGCTCGTAGTAGTCGGGCTTCAGGTCGTCCTGCGCGGCGTTTTCCAGCACGTCGATCTCGACGATCTGGGGATCGGCGACGCCCTTGTTCTTGAGTTCGTTCAGCAGCACCTTGGCCGTGCTGTTGGTCATCTGGTTCGGCTCGACGGCGATGACCCGCACGCCTTCATCCTTGCAGCGCTTGACGATCTCCTGCAAGCGCGCCGACGACGGGTCTTCGCCCGGCAGACGCTGCAACGGCTTCATGGCCTCGACCTCGAAGCAGCGCGCGAAGTAGGACAGCGATTCGTGCGATGGCACGAACTTCTTGTTTTCCTTGCCCTTGAATTTGGCCAGGCCGTCCGCGTGCAGCTGCTTCAATTTGGCGATGTAGTTCTTCGCGTTCAGGTCGTAGTCGGCGGCGTGCGACGGGTCATTCTCCTTGAGCCGGTCGCGGATGAACTCGACCATGAGGATCGCTTCGGGAATGCCCAGCCAGATGTGCGGGTCGAACTCGCCGTGCTTGTGGTTGCAGCCGGCTCCGTGCCCGCCCTTCTCGTCGTGGACGTGCTCGTGTTCCGCCATCTTCAGCAGACGGTCGGCGGGAATGCACTTGCCGACCGCGTAAGTGCGTTCCTTGAGCCGGGGATTGGCCGAATTCTTCAGCAAGGCGACGGCGAAGGTATCGTCGAGTTCGAGGCCGTTGTAAAAGAAGATGTCGGCCTTGTGCAGCTTGCTGGCATCGCGCGGCGACGGCTGGTAATCGTGGACGCCGGTATTGTCGAGCAGCACTTTGACCGTGGCATGTTCGCCCGCCACATTGGTGACGAATGAATGCAAGGGCGGAAAGGAAACCATGATCTTCTGACCGGTGGCGCCTTCCCAGGGGTCCTTGGCGTTTTCGGTGCAACCCAGCATCGTCATCGACGCGAGCGCTGCCAGCAGGTAACCCAGCAGGGGCGGCCGAATGAATGAAAACATGGCTCGACCTCCTTGGCTATACTTTGTATTACCGGCGATTGTAGGAGGAGGAGCCGAACGAAACAAGGTGGATTTGGGGGTGCGAAGCCGCAAGCGGCTAATACCCCTGTTCGAGATCGACCAAGCCTTCCAGTTCCTTGCCTTGCTGCCAGGAACGCAGGTTGCGCGCGAAGCGCTCGGCGGGCAGGGAACCGAGGTTCACGCTGTCCCCGCTGTAATGCGGACTGACGATGACCTGGGGATGCGTCCAGAAGGGATGCTCGGCAGGCAACGGTTCCACGGCATAAACGTCCAGCCCCGCGCCGCGCAAATGCCCGGATTGCAATGCTTCCAGCAAGGCAGCTTCCTGGGCGATGGCCCCGCGCGAGACGTTGACATAGATCGCGCCCCGCTTCATGGCCGCGAATTCCCGCCGGCCCAGCAGTCCTTCGGTCTGGCGCGTCAGCGGCGCGGACACCACCACATAATCCGCCTCTGCCAGCATTGCCTCAAGCTGCGTCAGGGGAAAAAGCTGATCGATGCCAGGCACCAGGCCGTCGGTTCACCGGCAGCCCAGCACCCGCATTCCCAGCGCTCGGCACAACCGGGCGATTTCCTGCCCGATGTTTCCCAGCCCGATGATGGCAATCGTCGTGCCGTGCAGGTCAGTCATGGTCCGGTTGATGCTCTTGTCCCACTTGCGCTCCAGCTGCTGGCGATAGGCAATGTGCAGATTGCGCGACAGCAGGAGCATCAGCGCCAGGGCGTGCTCGGCGATGGCGGTGCCATACAATCCCGCGAGATTGGTCACGAGCAGGCCGCGCTGCCGGGCAATCGCGCAGAGTTCCGGAGGCACGCCGGCGCTGAGCAGCTGAATCCAGCGCAACTTGGGCATGTCGGCGATCCGGTTCACCGGCGGAATGGCGAACGCGACGACTGCCTCGCTCAGCTGGCCATCGCGGACGGCGGGGTCGCGGGCGTCCACGAAGTCGAATTCGACGAACTCCGACCGCCAGCGTTCGAGCCAGCCGTCGGGAAACCAATCGAGCAGCGGAATCAGCGGTTTCGACATGTGCGGCTACTTTAGCGGGCTTCCGGAATCGGCACGTTCAACTTGCGGGCCGTCGCGGTCAGCTGGCTCCAGGTGCCCTCGTCCAC
>JAGVLI010000893.1 GCA_020054355.1 Planctomycetales bacterium
TCAACGTCGGCTCGCCAAAGCAACTGGGCGAAATCCTGTTCGACCGGCTGCAGATCCCCGGCGGCACCAAAGGCAAGACCGATGCCTACGGAACCGGGGCCGACATCCTGGAAGACATCGCCACGCTGGAGGACCACCCCACCGGCGCACAGCTTGCCGCCCGCGTCCTCGACCGGCGCCTCCAGCAGCTTGCTCTTCTGCGCCATCGGGTCCTTGTAGCGGATCTTGACGGTCATCAGCTCGTCCGAATCCGCCTTCCGGGTCAGGCTCGGCTCGGTCTGATAGCGGAGCGGATCGACCGTCGCCGCGTCCACCGTCTTGCCGGCCGGAGCAATCTCGAACAGCACGGTCACGCGATGGCCGCAGCCCAGCACGGCGGCGTGCTTGCTGTCGTCGTTGAAATCCTCGTGCCGCATCAGCCGCTTTTCGTAGCCGATCATGCGATAGGCAGCCACGGTCTTCGGGTTGAACTCGACCTGGACCTTCACGTCCTGGGCCAGCGTCACCAGCGACATGCCTTCCTCGACGAAGACCTTCTTCGCCTCGGCCAGCGAATCGATGTAGGCGTAGTGCCCGTGGCCGTGGTTCGCCAGCTTCATGATGGTGGAGTCCTTGAGGTTCCCCATGCCGAAGCCGAGCGCGGTCAGGTAGACGCCTTTGTTGCGGTGTTCCTCGATCAGCCGGACCAGGTCGCCCTCGCTGGTGGTGCCGACGTTGAAATCGCCGTCGGTGGCCAGGATGACGCGGTTGACGCCGGCGGCGGTGAAGTTCTTGTGAGCTTCCTTGTACGCCTCGATGATGCCGCCCGCGCCGTTGGTCGAGCCGCCGGCCCCCAGGCCGTTGACGGCAGCGCGGATGGTTTCCTTTTCAGCGCCCGACGTGGACGGCAGCGCCACGCCCGCCTGGCCGGCGTAGACCACGATGGCCACCCGGTCCTTGGCGGTCAGCTGGTCGATGAGCAGGCCCAGTGCTTCCTTGACTAGCGGCAGCCGGTTCGACGGCCCCATCGAGCCGGACACGTCGATCAGGAAGACCAGGTTGCGGGGCGGGGTGTTCTCGCTCTTGATCCGCCGGGCCTGGATGGCGAAGCGGACGAGCCGATGGTCCTTGTTCCACGGGCAAGCCGAGACTTCCGGAATCATCGAGACCGGCGCATCGCCCTTGGGTTGCGGATAGTCGTAATCGAAGTAGTTGACCAATTCCTCGATGCGGACGGCGTCCGGCGGCGGCAGCTGGTTCTGGTCCTTGAGGAAGCGGCGCATCAGGCTGTAGGAAGCCGTGTCAACGTCGGTCGAGAAGGTGGACAGCGGATGCTGCGCCACCAGCTGGAACGGGTTGGACGGAATGTGCTTGTACTGCTCGGTGTTGTGCTGTGGGTCGGCGGCTTCTAAATCTCGGGGAAATTGTTTCGCCTTGAGCTGCTCTGCTTCATTGAGACCACCGGGTAGCGGCTGGCCGGCGTTCGGCTTGGGCAGGTTGCCGGCCATTAGCCCATTGGCCGGCCCCATCGGGTGCTTGACCGGATCGGTCTTTACGCCCGGACGCCCGTAGGAGTCCCGCGTATCGCCCGGCACTTGCCTGCCATTTTCGTATTGGACGATCCGAGTAGGTTGGCCGCCCATTGTAATGGCCATGGCTGGCGTGGGTTGCGGCTGATACTGGCCTTCGCCGGGCCGCAAATAGGAGTCACGCGAATCGCGTGAAGTGGCGAAGGTTTTGAGACTCGGCTGGGTGTAAGCGCTTTCAAGCGTCTTCTTCACAAATTCCGGGTCCGCAGGGTTGTCAGCGCGATCCGGGCCATTCCTCAAACCGATGATCGACGATTGCAGGTCGCTAAGTTCTTGGCGCGATACATGGGCGTTGGTGTCGTCTATGCCGCGCTTGGCCGCCAGGTAGCCGACCGAGACGCCGATGAGCAAGCAGGCTGCCATCGCCGCCAGGTTCCAGAGGACGCGGCGGCGGAAGCTGTGGTGCGCGCGGACTTCCGTGACCGCGCCGCGAGCTCTCGCCACGCAGCGGTCGGTCAGGCCGCTCGGCATTTCTTGATTGCGAGCCTGATCGACGGCTTGCCGCAGCGCGCCGTCGAGCGGTTCGGAGTTCGGTTCGGGTTCGCGATGCTCTTGCATGGTTATGCTCCCTTCCCGGCGACGGCCAGCAAGCCTTCGAGCTTGGTGCGGGCCTTGTGCAAGGCCACCTTGACCGCGCCGGTACTGATGTCGAGGGTCTCGGCGATGCGTTCGTGGGAAAACTCGTCGAAGAAGCAGAGGCAGAAGACCTCGCCTTCGCGCGGCGGCAGCTGAGCGACGGCATGCCGCAATCGGTCGGCGAGTTCGTGTTCCTGGGCGGACTCCTCCGGACTGGCCTGGGCGCCGGCCAGCTCCAGGCCATCCAGCGGCACGGCACGCTTGCGCTGCCGGAGCCGATAGAGCGCCTGGCAGGTCGCTACCCGGCGCAGCAGCGCCGGCCAGCTCTTGACCTGCTGGGTCGTCTGGAAACGGTGGGCTTCGAGAAATACTTCCTGTACGACGTCTTCGGTGTCGGCGGCATGGCCGAGAATGCGCCAGGCCGTCCGCGCCACCGCGGGTCCGTGTTCGCGAACCAGGTGATCCCAATCGATCACGGCTTGAATCTCCCCGGGGAAGAGGAAAAGTGCCTTTCCTGCCATCTATGTTGCACGACGAGGCGGGCGGTTACCGCGATTTACGGAAATTGTCCTCGATCCCAGGCGCACGTTCCTCGTTCCCAGGCTCCGCCTGGGAACGCAAATCGCGAGGCTCCGCCTCGCGGACTGAAGAGGACGGTGCTATTTCGTCGCGGAGGCGGAGGCAAGTCGCTGATACTTCAGCGAGGCAGAGCCTCGTGATGTGCGTTCCCAGGCGGAGCCTGGGAACGAGGATTAGCTAATAGCTGTCAGCTATTCGTTCGTAACGCGGCGGGGCCGTACTGGACGTGGGATAGGATTCCGATCCTGTCGAATACGGACAGGATCGGAATCCTATCCCACGAAGCTGCCTCCATCGCTCGCTGGCAACTTCCCCCGTTCGCGTATATTAACTCCATGAGGCGCCCCTTCGCCCCAACGGAAAACACCGATCATGCCAGACACCAACGAAGGCTTTTGCACCATCGAGGAAGCCCTGGCCGAGCTGACCGCCGGCCGGATGATCGTGCTCGTCGATGACGAGTACCGCGAGAACGAAGGCGACCTGGTGGTCGCCGCCGATCGCGTCACGCCGGAAGCCATCAACTTCATGACCCGGCATGCCTGCGGCCTGGTCTGCCTGGCGATGTCGCCGGAAATCTGCGACCGGCTGCACCTCGACCCGATTCCCGGCCATAACCTCGACCCGCAGGCCACGCCCTTCACCCCGCCGCTCGACGCCCGCACCGGCATCACCACCGGCA
>JAGVLI010000947.1 GCA_020054355.1 Planctomycetales bacterium
CAGCGGGCGCGGCCGGGATGCTGATGACGGGCACGGTCGCCAGCCGGGCCAGCCGGCAGACGGCGCGGAAGTGCCTGGTGAATTCCTCGTCGCCGTCGGCCTGGATGTCCACGCTGAAGGCCGAGGGGCACAGGCAGGTGCCGATGCGGATGCGTTGGGCGCAGCGGTTGACGTCCGCGGCGACCTCGGACGGCTTCAGGTGCGGCCCCTGTTCGTGGATGGCCACGTCGATCTTGTGGAATTCCAGCTCGCGGATGATCTGCAAGGCCCGCTCCAGGGGATGCTTGCCGAAACACAGCGTAGAACAAGCGACGAACACGGCTTCCTCCGTTCGCTTGGAAGAGGTGCAGGGCGGTCCCTCATCGTCAATCATCGAGACTTTGGGGTCGGGGCTTATAACGGCGGCGGCCCGGCGTTGCAAGAGCAGAAAACCGACGCGGCCGACTGGCCTTTCGCCGGGCAACCCGAAGTTTATAATGCGGCCGATTTATCCGGTTCAGTTCGCGAAAGAGCGACTTGTGGCCTGCGAACCGACCTGCGGACTGATGTAGGTCAGGCTTTCCAGCCTGACACTCCGCAGCCAGTCAGGCTGGAAAGCCCGACCTACAACAATCGGACATTAGGAGCAGCGCATGGCCAACCCCGCCGGCCCGATGGCGCCGCCCGGCTGGAACGAAATGCTGGAAAGCGTGCTGGAAGCCCTGAGCCACGCGGAGCGCGAGGTGGCCCGGTCGCTGCAAGTGTTCGAGACGGCGGCCGAGGAAGCTCTGAACGACAGCGCGTCGCCGGCGACGGTTCCGGACCCGCTGGCGGAGCAGTTCCGCCGGCTGGAAACCTGCGTGGCCCAGGCGGACCTGCTGACCGGGCAAACCGAGACGACCTTGCAAGAGAGTGAACAAGCGCTGCGCCAGTGGCTGGAGCTGGCCGAGGCCATCCGGCGAAAGCTGGCAAGCACGGCAGCGCATTCGGTATGATGAGACCAGACAAGGCGGGCTGACGCCGAGCGCCCGCATGGTTTCATCCGCCGAGGTCCATCATGGCCAAGTTCGCCGTCATCCTGCCCGCCGCCGGCAAGTCGTCGCGTTTCCGGGACAAGGAGAAGAAGCCCTTCGCCATCCTCGACGGCCGGGCCGTCTGGCTCCGCTCCGCCGAGCTGTTCGTCACCCGCGAGGACGTCTGCCAGACCATTCTCGTCGTCAATCCGGACGACATGGAGCTGTTCCGCCGCCGCTTCACCGCCAACATCGCCTTCATGGACATCAAGATCGTCGAGGGCGGGGCCGAGCGCTTCGAGTCGGTGGCCAACGCGCTGGCGGTGCTCAAGCCGGAAGCCGAGTACATCGCCATCCACGACGCCGTCCGCCCCTGCCTGACCGAGGAACTGACCAACGCGGTCTTCGCCAAGGCCGAGCAGACCGGCGCTGCCATGCTGGCCGTGCCGGTCAGCGATACCCTCAAGCAAGTCAACGCCCAGCAGCAGATCACCGGCACGGTGCCGCGCCAGGGGGTGTGGGCGGCGCAGACGCCGCAGGTCTTCAAGCGGGAAATCCTGCTCGAAGCCTACGCCCGCCGCGGCCAGCTGAGCCAGGAAATCACCGACGACGCCCAGCTGGTCGAGGCGCTGGGGCTGAAGGTGCATGTCGCCGAGGGGTCGTCCACGAACCTCAAGATCACGACCAAGAGCGACCTGATCCTGGCCGAGGCGGTGCTGAAGGTCCTGCCCAAGCCGAAGCCGAAAGGCCCGATCCATCCGTTCGCCGAAGACGAGATGTGGGGCGGCCGGCCGAAGAAGTAACGAGAGGAGCTTTGAAGGAGGAACTCATGAGCGCACTGCAAGAGTTGATCCGCGAGCAAGCGCAACGTCTGTCCCAGCCCGACGTGAAGAAGCAGCGCGACCATTGGCTTCAGCAGGAGGAGCAACTCCTCGCGCAGCTAGAGGCTTGGTTGAAAGCGGCGGATCCGGACGGTGCCTTGAAGGTCGAGAAAACCAGCCACGAACTCCGCGAGGAGAAGTTTGGTTCATACGCGGCATCGGGAATGAGAATCGATTTGGGGGGACGGCGCGTGGAGATCGTTCCGCGCGGTGGGGCCGTTGGGGGAGTGGTTCCCCTCGAAGACGGCCGACCTGTCCGCATTCACGGCTTGGTGGATGTGTCGAACGATGTCGAACGATACCGCTTGTACCGCACCCTGGATGACTCCGGCGAACGTTGGTTCATCAAGCATCGCGCCGCCGAACGGGCTGTTAGCCTCGATCGAACCAACTTCGAGTCGGCCATGGTGGACCTGCTCAAATGAACTTGCTCGATTCACTGGAGGACGCCTGGCGCTGGTACCAAGACACACGCATCCAGATGAAGCTGTTGAGGCGGTTGGCGTCGGCCCACTGGGATGCACTTCCGTGGGACGGGCAACTGGGCAAGGACAGTTCCCTGCATGATTTCTCGGCCGAGGAACTGGTTGGGAAGGCAAACTTCAGCCTGCCGCACTTGGACGACCTGGCCATCGTGGTGATGTTCTCGATCTTTGAATCCGAGGTTCGGCAGCGTGTTCTTGAGGAAGTCGCCGCGGAAGAGAAGGCCCTCAAGCATCGGGCGATTCGCTGGGCCGTAGCGCGGGCCAAGGAACGGATCGAGACAGGTAGTTTTTTCAGCGTGCTCGAACCGTTCAAGGATCGCCACCACGATCTGGTGGCGCAGATCGATCAGGTCCGCGATTACCGCAACTGGGTAGCCCACGGACGGCGCGGCAATCCCAGGAACCACGTCGATCCGAAAATGGCCTACGATCGATTGCGACGGTTCTTGCAAATCCTGGAAAGTCCGACCTGAGACACGTAAACCCGAGTGAGCCACCCATGAACCCCATCCGCGTCGGCCTGATCGGCTCGCAGTTCATCGCCAGCATTCACCTCGAAGCGCTGCGCTCGGTGCCCTACACCGAGGTCGTCGCCGTTTGTTCAGCTTTCGAGAAGAACGTGCGGGCGTTCGCCGACCGGCACCGCATTCCGCGCTGGTTCACCGATTATCGCAAGATGTACGAGCTGCCCGAACTCGACATCGTCGTGCTCGGCCTGCCCAATGACTTGCATTGCGATGCCGCCGTGGCTGCGGCGGCAGCCGGCAAGCATGTCATCTGCGAGAAGCCGCTGTGCCTGAACCTGGCCGAGGCCGACCGCATGATTGCCGCTTGCCGGCAGGCGAAAGTCAAACTGATGTACGCCGAGGAGCTGTGCTTCACGCCCAAGTACGTGCGGCTGAAGCAGCTCATCGACGAGGGCGCGCTCGGCGAGATTCACATGGTCAAGCAACTGGAGAAGCACGACGGCCCGCATGCCGGCTGGTTCTGGGATGTGAAGCGTTCCGGCGGCGGCGTCATCATGGACATGGGCTGTCATGCCATCGAGTTCTTCCGCTGGCTGCTGGGCGGCAAGCTGGGCGGCAAGGCGAAGATTCAGAGCGTCTATGCCGACCTGGGCACCTACGTCCACGGCGACAAGACCCAGGGCGACGACAACAGCACGCTGATCCTGAAGATGGAGAACGGCGCCACCGCCATCGCCGAGGAAAGCTGGACCAAGCCCGGCGGCATGGACGACCGGGCCGAGGTTTATGGCAGCCAGGGCGCTGCCTTCGCCGACCTGCTGCGCGGCAACGCCATCCACACCTACAGCAAGCCGGGGTACGGCTACGCGGTGGAGAAAGCGGGCGGCACGCAGGGCTGGTCGTTCACCATCTACGAGGAAGCCTGGAATTACGGCTTTCCCCAGGAGATGGGCCATTTCGTGAGCTGCGTGCGCGACGACAAGCAGCCGCTCTGCACCGGCGAGGACGGCAAGGCCGTGCTGGAAGTGCTGTTCGCCGCGTATGCGTCGGCCGGCCAGGGCAAGCGGATCGACTTGCCCTTCGCCACGACAGCGCAGCGGCCCATCGAGCTTTGGAAACCGAATGCGTGAGTGGGGCCCGCCGCTTGATAGTAAGGCGTCACTGCTTGCCGAGCAGGTCGAACTCAGCCGGGCATTCGCCCGCAGGGTAAACGCAACTCAGGAGATGACTGATCCGGAGGAGTTGCTGCCCGAAGGCTGGCGATGTGGATAAGCACTGGTGCGGAAGGTACGAGTGATCCGCCGTTGAATCGCCCCGATCCAGTCAGAACATCCAGGCCCACAGGCATGAACCTGTGGGCCTGAGTGTCCGGGTCGCAAATGTCCATCGTTGACAGCAAGCGGCGATCGAAAGGGACGGAGCAACTCGATCAGTAACGTGGGCCGCGGCCGCCACTGCCCCCGCCGCCATACCCACCACCCCCACCGTAACCGCCGCCACCCCCAGCGCTGCGGCC